>VGTB01000039.1 GCA_016874835.1 Deltaproteobacteria bacterium
AAAGAGGGAACCTGATTTTCAAAGAGCGAAAATAACCCATCCAAATACCTGATTTTACAAATACCATCATACCCATCTCAGGTTATTTTGGACAGCAATGAATAAGAATAATAACTTAATTTTAAGGAATTGTTCTTTTCTGTCAATCGAAATAAAAAATATTCTGTTCAATGAAGAATTTCAGTTCGATATCGATGATCACATTTACATGTTTTCGCAACAGTGCTTCCACCATTCCGAGAAAGATAAGTGACACGGCAATCTCACCCCCATCATTACATTACGAGAGAGCTCCACTATCCCACCGTGTCAGCGACAATATCTTTTCCTTTATTGACAATATTGAGTAGTATTATTAATCTTCAGTTGTTTCAATCAAGACAATGGGTAAGGAATGAAGGATGATCGGAAAGTTGCTATTTTCACACCTTACATCGACACATACGGCGATGCAACAGGGTGGTAAACAAACGTAAAATTCCATGTTAACAACTTATGAAGAAAAGGGGCGGTAGTCTATGCCACCTACCTATCAATAACTTTCCATGACTGACGATATCGCAGATTAACGAAGGAAAGGTGCAACGAAAAGCTAACTGGTGCGCATCTTTTTCGCACGTCCGGTTGAGCGACTGGTTGTGCGTGGTGATTTCTCAACAAGTCGCCCTGAAACAAACTTATGGAGTACACTGGCAATCAACGTCTGGTAAGGGATTCCCTCCTCCAGCGCACGAGCCTGTATATCCATAAGATCAGGTGATGAAATCCGGATATTTACGCGTCTATCCTTTATGAAAGTGAGTCGGGCCGCGGAACGGAATTTTTCAAGCTCGGCTTTTGACGGATCAGTGGATATAAGCTTTCCCTTTTCGTATGCTTTGATCATTTCTTTTTCATATTGGTCATATTTCTTTTTCATTTGTCCTGCCTCGTAAATAATCTTTTTTTGCTTTTCGGCTTGGAATAATCGTTTTTAGAAAGTAATAATCCGCCTCCTCAACAAAAGGGACCAAATAAACATAGCCGAATACTACGACGACAAAAACAAGCTGATTGGGGTGCTTTTCTTGATCGGGATGCTTCAATATATCCAGAAGCCCTTCGGATTCTATTGATAGCACAATTTCTTCGAAGGAAATAGCCCGTTCAACCTTCAATTGCTCGTTTTTTTCACGGTTCCAGCGAAAGGGCTTCATATTGATAATATACCATACTGTGTGCCTATTGTCATCAATACTATTTTAAATGCTTTTTCAAGCATAACGTAAAACTGTGCGGTGGCCATCGGCTGTCCGCACGAGTGATTTGTTATGTCAATTTTTTTATAATATGCTTTGCAAGGATTTCGTCTATTTCGTTATGACGTGGCACAGGCTGCTTTTTACCCGTTTTAGGGTTGCCGTATAAATCGTGTCGATGGCCATGTCTTAGGAGAATACATCCAAGAGAAGTGATTTTCTTGATGAGGTCTTTTCTTTTCATATCGCGAAGATGAGTTCTTTAACCTTATGATCTGACGGTACATCGTCCATCGTCATAAGAATGTATGCATCTTTCATATTTTCCTCAAGTTCTTCCAGCGTCTCTCCTTGGGTCATTATGTCAGGATATTCAAGAAGTTTCCCCACCCAGAATTTTTCACCTTTCCAGTAAATCATTTTTAATTTCGTTTTCATTATCACACCTCATCTCATAAGTATTCTGTTGTAATGTTAGCATAAAATATAGTTGGATTCAAAACAGTAATAATTTTGACACAAAAAGTTCACCGGGAAGCTCGTTTTTTTGGCGATCCGGTGGAACGACTCGTTCGGCCTGTTGATTTTTCTGCTAAACTAATCAGAGATCGAAGAGCTTCGTTAACGGCTTCTTCAGTGGAGAATATTTTTGCCACATCGGGACTCAAGAGCACAAGATTGGTGCCTTTGCGGTACTCTTCAAAATACTTGCCGCGGACTCCCATACCAAGGTCTTCCCGTTTATACTTAGGACGGAGTTCATCGTATGTCTTAACCTTCCTCATAGATCACCCTTTCTTTGCGGTCCATCAGACGCGCGCTTATGATTCTCGTTCGATCTTTACGTTCCGTGTGAGAGACAACAATGAGTCGTTTGTGTATTGATAGCCCAAACGACTCATGTCTTTCTTCTTCCCCGGAATGATCCGGGTCTTGAAACGTAATAGCCAGAGGGTCTCCGAAGACTGTGGCAGCTTCTTGAAACGTAACCCCATGTTTCTTTAAGTTTGTTGCTGCTTTCTTTGGATCCCATTCAAATCTCATAGTATATAACTATTATACCAAATTTGGCTTATTATCATAATTATTTTTCGGAGCCGAAACGGTCCGCATAACCGGCTGGCAATGGAGCACAGCGGAATTGCCAGTCCGAGTTAATGCGGTTGTTAGGCCAGTAGTTTTGCTCCGTATCTCAATAAGAAAGCCGCAACATCCGCCCCTACCAAAAGGGAGACAGGCTTGCCGCTTTCTTCTCTTAGCTTGTCCAGTTCTTCTTCAACAGCCGTTGTAATTGAATTGGCGGTTGAGATTATCAGCCCCATACTTGCCTCTGGGTAATGCTCGAATGCCCTTTTAATGTCCTCAACGGCTTTTGTATCCCAGTGATCTCCCTCATACGATTTAACCTGAACCACCAAAACGGACTGCTTTTCCAAACCGGGAATTGGCAACCCGCCGTCAAATGTAACAATTATGTCAGCCCCGTGATCCCCTGCGCCGCCTTGCCATTTAACATCAATAACACCAGGAATCTTCCTGAATGCTTCGGCAAGAAGGCATTCAAAGTCGTAGTTAGGGTGAGTATGATGAATGCGTTGTGTGATATTGAGAAGGAAAGGCTGTATTTCATTCGACAAGAAACGGAGATTAGCCTCTGGTGTCCGCTCAGAAGGCGTAACCCCTTTTTTAAGAACTTCCAGTAATTCAGCAAACTCATCTTTAAGATAAATCCGCCACCAACGGCCCTGTAGCTTTAACCGCGATCGTAAGGCGGGATGTACTGAGGCATCGTTTCTGTCAAAGACATACACCGTGCTTGGGTCGACAGGAAATCTATGGTTAAAATCAGCGTCTTCAAATTTCCATTGGTATCGTCCTGTTACTTTGGCAACGGTGCATTTTCCCCATTCTGGAACATTGATGTAGACAACATAATCACCAGCTTTGAAATCAAGGAGAAATACCTGATAACAGTCTTTCTCCTCATTGGACAAACTATCCCATCCATCCGCATCCACTTTTTGCTTCAGTTTTCGCAGGTCGGCAGATTCGATGTAGCTCCTCCCGAAACGCCCCTCTCCATTTTTTAGCGAAGATAGGATATCGAACCATTCGGAACTGCCTTTCAGAGCATAAATTGTAAAATCCATAGAGCCTCCTAACGGAAACGCGACGAGAGCAGGACTAGAAGCCGCTCCCGTCTCTGCATAGTATCCAGTCGAACTACTTCAGCGCACCCCAAGCCTGCCATTTATTGCAGCTGGCGCTGGCCTGCTTGTCTTGACCTTTCCAAGGGCCACCCTGAAGCAGGCATTTTCCTTTGGAACTGGAAGAATGTCTTGGTGGTGTCTTGGTGGGGGGTGTCTTGGTGGGGTCAAATCTTTATTCTTGAATGCTGCTTGGTCATAGCAAGGAATTGCATCTCATCCAGCACATCATACCTTTCAACATTAAAGATTTGACCCCAAGACCCTCAAGACCCTCTGCTAAGACCCTCTGAAAATGATCTTTCCCGTGGCTATGGAGAAGTCCATCTTCCCGATGCCCTGAGCAGAAAATACCCCAATGCAGGCAAAGAATGGGCATGGCAGTATGTTTTCCCGGCAGCCAATCTCTCTGTTGATCCGCGAAGCGGCAGGGTGGTGCGCCATCATATCAGCGACACCGCCATACAGGAGATGATAAAAAAGCGATCAAGAAGGCGGGTATTTCCAAGCACGCGTCCGTGCATACGTTACGACACAGCTTCGCAACGCATTTGCTTATGAATGGAGTCAACATCCGCGAGATTCAGGAGCTTCTCGGCCACAAGAATGTCGAAACAACCATGATCTATACTCATGTCGTGAAGGATATGACGACAGCGCCGAAAAGCCCACTGGATCTCCTCCTGGAACAATATCCGCAATCCGATGCAGCGAACGAAACGCCTGAATGATGACGGATCACGTCATTGTCGCTTATTCAATGCAAAACATCTGACTGTTTTTCTCGAAGATGCCTGTCAATCCTTTCCGTTTGAAATCAAGCATCTTTATAATAATTGGTAAAAAATGGCCTACAGAAAGTTGTCAGTCAACGATCTTCCTGAAATCAACATCGTTCCAGAGTGACTGGAAGCTTTTGTTCGTTTTTGCCATTTTCTTGAGTGCGCTGTTGATACGTATTGCTCTTCCCAGCGCTGCGAGCGACTTTTCTTTCTCACCTTGAAGGGCATAATACGCCGCGATATTCCAAAGCGTCCATGAATTATTCGGTGCGAGGTTAAGGCTTGTTTCAATGTCCTCCAAAGCCTGCCTTTTGTTTCCGAGACCGTGATGTGCCCACACCCGTAAGTGATAGACATGTGGATTCTTGGGATCCAACTGTGCAGCCTTGTTCAAATCTGCCAAGGCTTGATTGAATTCTCCGAGGCCGATATATGACCAACCCCGATCAATATATGCCCACGATATAGTCGCATCCAGATTTATTGCTCTCTCTTCATCGAGAAGCCCCTGCTGGTAATTCTCCAGAAAGTTGTACGATACCCCCCTATTTATATAAATCCACGGGTTCTGGGGGTCGATGGCGGCGGCAAAGTCAAACTCCTTTATGGCTTCATAATAATCTCCGCGTGTGTTCAGTGCCCATCCCTTGTTGATGTATGCCCAGGAATTTGTGGGGTCAATTTCTACCGCATTCTTAAACGCACTGAGTCCACCTTCATAATTTTCCGCATTCATGAAAGCTACTCCCCTGTCGATCCATTCTTTCGCCTTCAGTTTAGCAACTGCTTTGGCGTATTCATTCTGCTTGTTCTCAGAAGATTGTCCTATTGCCAGTTCGTCCTGGAGTTGTTTTATCCTCCTTAGCGCTTCATCCACCTTCCGGTTCGTTTCTTCCAATTCCTGATTCTTCTGTGTGTTATACCTGAGTTCCGCAATGAGTTTTGTCACCTCCTGAGGATCGATAGAGATCCTGGCCCTGAGGTAATAGGTCTTTCCGTCCCACGTCTCGTTAAGAATTTCTGTTTGCACAACACCGGCACTTAACGTTGTGATTCTGTCTTTTGTTAACTGGAAATCTTTCACATCGGTCTCAGAAATGAGATAGGTGCCGACTTCCTCCAGGAGGAGCCTTCTGACCTGTTCGAGGGCGATCGTGCGGCTTGACATCTTGCTGTCAAAATCGCTTGCTTGATAGGTATATTCCTTGACGAAGATTTTTAATTCGGCGGATGTATAATCAGGAATGAATAAGATAAATACAAAAGAAACCAGGGTAATGCTCACAAAAATAGATTTCATCTATCGATCAATCCTTTCAAGAAATTGATGACGTCATATGCATCAACACTGAACGAAACACACTCTTTTGCCGCTACCTCTGCCTCTTATATTTCCCCATCAATTGAGATTCCGCAAGAACATGTCCTTTCATCGCCTGCAGTACCTGTGCCTTTGTCGCTCCCGTTTTGAGCTCCAGCATCGTGTCAAGGGCATAGAGTTTGAAATAGTATCTGTGAGTGCCACTCGGAGGACAGGGGCCCCCATATCCGATCCTCGGCCAGCTATTGCTGCCCTGTCTCATCCCATCTTTAAATTCCTTTTCAGGTTTCACGTTCTCGTCGAGTTTATCGATGTTAGGCGGTATGTTGTAAACAACCCAGTGTACCCATGTTCCCATGGGCGCATCAGGATCATCACAGATAAGAGCAAAACTCTTCGTACCGGCAGGAGCTTCTCTCCATGCCAGCGGTGGTGATATGTCCTGTCCATCACAGGTATATTTCGCCGGTATCATACTCCCTTCCGTAAAAGCAGAACTTGTGATGAGCATCTTTTTCCCTCCTTTCTTTGCTGAAAACGCGTCAGGCGGTAAACACCAGAAAATCGCGACACAGGTTAAAACAATAATCGGGCAAATATTTTTCTTCATCATGCTGCGCCTCCCCTCTACTGTTTTGATCCTTCTGATCTTGCCTTGCTACATATATCACACTAATAATGATCAGCATAATGCCATATGATATAAATAACCACACTAACGGTTGGTTTGCAAAAATTAAAAAGGCGCCTCGCATGTCATCGAAACGCCTCGATTTTCCTGGTGGGCCCTGGGAGGCTCGAACTCCCGACCCACTGATTAAGAGTCAGTTGCTCTACCTACTGAGCTAAGGGCCCCCGCATCTGCTTACGGTATTATTTATCAATGAATGACTGGCGCGCCCGGTACGACTTGAACGTACGACCAACAGATTCGAAGTCTGCCACTCTATCCAACTGAGCTACGGGCGCTTATTGTACCTCCAGAACTAAATATAAAAAAATGGGGTGAGTGAAGGGGATCGAACCCTCGACCTCCGGGGCCACAACCCGGCACTCTGACCAGCTGAGCTACACCCACCATGCATACCTGGCGCGCCTGCAGGGATTCGAACCCGGGACCTACGGATTAGAAGTCCGTTGCTCTATCCAGCTGAGCTACAGGCGCATCTCTCTCGCAGCAAGTAAACCCCATTTAAGGGAAATGGTCAATAGCTTCTTTACTATTTTTTGTCAAGCCCAATTACACAACTTGTTACTCTGACACAAATGTGTTACTTGTCACCGAGATTGATTTTACAAACTCAGGGGGGAGAGCACGTTGTTCGAAATTGCAATTGATATCTTCAGGTTCATCATTGCAGGGGCAATATTTTTTTTCCTGAGGGGAATGAGGGAAAAAGAAGATTTCAGGTTCCGGAAGGGGTGGATTTTTGCCATGATCGGATTCGGTTTGATACTTTTCGGATCCATACTCGATATTACCGATAATTTTCCGGAACTGAACCAGTATGTCATCATTGGTACAACCAAATATGAAGAATTTTTAGAACAGGTTATTGGATATACATGCGGTTTCATTTTTGTGGCCATCGGTTTATTTAAATGGATACCGACAATCGTGGCCCTCAGAAAAGAAGAAGTGTTGCTGAAAAAATCCCATGAAGAACTCCGGATAAAGATTGAGGATCTGAGAGCTGAGCTCAATGAACTATACCGCACGATTGAGCATACGAAGTCGATGACATAAAAATTTCTATTGACACGGATTACAATCCCTGCTAAAGGTCGCCCCAACATCGTGATACGCGAGTCACAATATGAACAGGATGACACTTATGACAATTAACTGGTGGTGGCAGATTCCAGAGGAGAGGTCTGCCTGCCGCTGAATGTACATTTATGAAACACCAGGCCGTGGAGACCTCTTCCGGACTCCACGGCTTTTTTGTTTCTGTTTTTCAAAGATTTCAAAGGGGCCGTGAGCAATCGCGGTCTTTTTTATTTTCACAGGTAAAGGATTGAGAACAATGTACTACCCGAACTTCGAGACTTTTAAAATTTTCGCAGGCAAAGGAAATCTCATACCGGTTTACAGGGAGATACTCGCCGACATGGAAACACCGGTTTCAGCTCTGATGAAACTCAGCACCCATCACTATGTTTTCCTTTTAGAAAGCGTTGAAGGTGGTGAAAAGTGGGGTCGCTACACTTTTTTAGGAACAGACCCGCACACCATTTTCACCATCCGAAGAGAGGACGTCCTCATTTGTGAAAACGGCAATGAGACGAAACAGAGGCATTTCGGGAACCCGCTGAAATTCCTCCAGGATCTGCTTGAAAAATATGACCCCGTTCATGTCGATGGGCTTCCCCGATTCTACGGCGGTGCGGTCGGATATTTAGGCTACGACATGGTACGCTATTTTGAAAGATTACCCGCAGAAGCCACCGATGACATGAAGACTGACGATGCAATCTTCCTTATCACCGATACCCTGATCATCTTCGATAATGTGAAACACACCATCAAGGTACTTTCCTGCGCCTTCACGGAGAGGAATGAGGACATACAGAAGCTCTACAGGGAAACGACCGATAAGATCGATGCCCTGATAGAGATACTGCAAAACCCCGTCATAGAAAATGATGCATATCGACCTGCAACCGGGAACCTCTCCCTTCAGTCGAACATGACGCAGGATGCATACAAGGCTATCGTAAGGAAAGCCAAAGAATACATCATCGCCGGGGATGTCATCCAGGTTGTCCTCTCGCAACGCTTTTCGACAGAGAATACCGTGGATCCTGTCAACCTCTATCGGGCGCTCCGGTACGTGAATCCTTCCCCCTATCTCTTTTTCCTCAAGCTCAAGGACATGTTCCTGATCGGTTCCTCCCCGGAAGTGATGGTCCGTCTTGAGGGCGGGCTCGCAGAATTGAGACCGATCGCAGGAACTAAGAAAAGGGGAAAAAACGAGCGGGAAGACAGGAGCCTTGCCGACGAGCTTCTCCAGGACCCCAAGGAGAAAGCAGAGCACGTGATGTTGGTCGATCTGGGGAGAAACGATCTGGGAAGGATTGCCACCACCGGGAGTGTTCAGGTCACCCAGCTGATGATTGTTGAACGTTACTCTCATGTGATGCACCTTGTCTCCAATATCCAGGCACACCTTGCCCGTGACAAAGATTGTTTTGACGTGCTGAAGGCGACATTTCCGGCGGGAACACTCTCCGGTGCTCCAAAAATCAGGGCCATGGAAATTATCGACGAACTTGAGCCGACCCGGCGCGGTGTTTACGGTGGCGCCGTCGGCTACTTCAGCTACACAAAAAACATGGACCTCTGCATCACCATCAGGACCATACTCATAAAAGACGGAAAAGCATTCATCCAGGTCGGCGCCGGTATCGTTGCCGATTCAGACCCGGAAAAAGAATACCAGGAAACAGTCAACAAGGCCGAGGGGATGATGCAGGCCATACGCCTCGCCGCCTCGGGATTTGAAATGAATGCAAAGGTATAACGGAGGATACGATGATTTTAATGATCGATAATTATGACTCTTTTACCTACAACCTAGTCCAGTATTTAGGCCAGTTCGGCCAGGACGTTCTGGTTCGCCGGAACGATTGCGTAACCCTGGACGAAATCGGGAAACTCAATCCGGAAGCCATATTTCTCTCCCCCGGTCCCTGCACACCAAAGGAAGCGGGAGTCACCGTTGACATCATCAGGGCATTCCACACCTCCATACCGACCATGGGAGTGTGCCTGGGACATCAGGCCATCGGTTATGCCTTCGGGGGAAACGTTGTCAGGGCTCACCGGCTCATGCATGGAAAGACCTCTCAGATTCTGAACGACGGAAGAACTATCTATAAGGGACTCCCCAATCCGTTTACCGCCGGCCGTTACCACTCCCTGATTGTGGAGAGAGATTCCCTTCCCTCCTGCCTGGAAATCAGCGCGGAAACAGAGGAGGGAGAGATCATGGGCATCAGGCACCATCGATACCCGGTCGAAGGGATTCAATTTCACCCCGAGTCGATCCTTACGCCGCACGGCAAGAGGATTATCAAAAACTTTTTAGATATGATTTCAAGATAAGGAGTTACGGTAATGATCAGGGAAGCGATCACAAAAATGGTAAACAGGGAAGATTTAAAAGAACATGAAATGATGGAAGTCATGAGTGAAATCATGGAGGGGAAGGCAACCCCTGCGCAGATTGCCGCTTTTATCACCGGCCTCCGGATAAAAGGAGAAACGGTTGATGAGGTGACCGGCGCGGCACGGATCATGCGGCAAAAAGCGATCAGGATCGATGCCTGCTCTCCGATCATCGTGGATACCTGCGGTACAGGCGGAGACGGGATGCACACATTCAACATTTCCACAACAGCGGCCTTCGTTGTCGCTGCGGCGGGTCTCACCGTGGCAAAGCACGGTAATCGTGCCGTCTCCAGCGGCTGTGGCAGTGCCGATGTGTTGGAGGCGCTGGGGGTCAATATCAACGCCCCTCCGGAAACCGTGGAAGAGTGCGTGCAGCAGATAGGCATCGGTTTTCTCTTTGCCCCGAAACTCCACGGCGCCATGAAACACGCCATCGGGCCGCGGAGGGAAATCGGTATCAGAACGATATTCAACATGCTGGGGCCTCTGACCAATCCGGCAGGTGCCACGTCTCAGCTCATCGGCGTGTACGCTCCTGAACTTACCGAGATGTTCGCCGGGGTTTTGAAAAAATTGGGCGCACGACGGGCTTTTGTCGTTCACGGGTCCGATGGTCTCGATGAAGCAACGATTACCGGAGAGACGCGGGTGTCCGAATTGAAAGATGGTCTCATCACCACATACAATATCAATCCGGTCTATCTTTTCGGCGAAACATATCCCGTTGATGCGCTTCGCGGCGGAGATGCTTCACTCAACGCCCAGATCACGAAGGATGTCCTGAGTGGCCGAAACGGCGCCTGCCGGATGGTCGTCGTTTTGAACGCCGCCCTGGCCATCATGGCAGGGGAAAAGGTAACCAGCCTCAAGGAGGGAATCGAACTGGCAGAGGAATGTATCGACAGCGGGGCTGCCGTAAAAAAACTCCAGGGACTCATCGAATTGAGCAACAGTTGATTCATGATTGGATTTTCACAGATGATATTACCAAAAATCATATCCAAGAAAATGGAAGAAGTCACTAAGGCGATGCAAGTGAAACCCCTTGGCGAGTTGAAGGCGGAATTACGAGACCTTCCGCCACCCCGCGATTTCAAGGAAGCTCTGCAGGACAGAGATTGTGCGATTATCGCCGAGGTAAAGAGGCAATCCCCCTCTAAGGGTATTCTCAGAGAGCCTTTCCATCCTATAGAGATCGCCTCTCTCTATGAGAAACATGGAGCGGTCGCGGTTTCCGTACTCACCGACCAGCCCTTCTTCGGCGGGGACAAGACCTACCTCCCCGAAATCAGAAGAAGTGTTCACATCCCGCTTTTACGGAAGGATTTCATCATTGACAGATACCAGATTTATGAAACGAGAATACTGGGGGGAGACGCAATCCTCCTCATCGCGAGCCTCTTTGATGAAGACACATTGACGTATTTCCTCCGGCTGAGTGAATCGCTAAAACTCTCCGCCCTGGTCGAAGTTCATTCGCAAGACGAACTGGATATGGCTCTCGGTACGGGGGCGACAATCATCGGTATTAACAATAGAGACCTGAAGACGTTCTCAACGGACCTCAAAATCTCGCTTAATCTGGCGCCTCATATCCCTGCCGACAAACAGATAGTCAGCGAGAGCGGCATTCACTCCCGATCGGATATTGAAATATTGATGGAGGCAGGCATCCATGCCTTTTTGATCGGTGAGGCATTCATGCGGGCAGAAAACATTGGCGAGAAAATGCGGGAATTATCGGGAGTATAATTTGCGTGAAGAGAGGAATGGAAATAAAAATATGCGGCATCACGAACCTTGAGGATGCCCTTTTCACCAGCTCATGCGGTGCCGATGCCATCGGGTTCATCTTTTACCCGAAGTCGCCAAGGTATGTTACCCCGGAGTCGGTGAGAAATATTATTGACAATCTTCCCGTCGATATCGTCAAGGTCGGGGTGTTCGTGAATCACGACGCCGGGGAAATCGGTGAAATCGTCCGTTACTGCGGGCTCGATATGATTCAGCTTCACGGCGACGAATCGCCCGAATACTGCCGTCAATTTCCGGAAAACATACTGATAAAGGCAATTTCTCCCCGGAGCGAGAATGACCTGAATATTCTAAGAGACTATCCCGTAAGAGCAATCCTCATCGATTCTCGTGATCCCGGACGGTATGGAGGAACCGGCAAAACATCCGACTGGAACCTGGCGATGAAGGTGAAGAATACGCACCCTCTCATCCTCTCGGGGGGGCTCAATACCAAAAATATACTAAAGGCCATTGAGACCGTTTCTCCTCATGCAGTTGACGTGAACAGCGGCGTTGAAGATTCGCCGGGGAAGAAAAATCATGGCAAGGTGAAAAAAATAATAGCGATGGTACACGATATCGTGAGGCAATCACCCGGACCGGTTTATTCTCAAAACGCCTCAGGATAGCACCGGATCCACAAAGATAATAAGAATCGGGAACATTACACTCTATAAATATCAACGCTAAGGAGAATATATGCAGCAATTACTACCGGACAAAAATGGACATTTCGGGATCTTCGGCGGCCGCTACGTCGCGGAAACCCTGATGCCCGCACTCATCGAGCTTGATGGTGCATACAGGAAAGCGAAAAAGGACCCCGCCTTCAGGAAGGAATTTGCCCACTACCTGAAGGAATATGCGGGAAGAGAGACGCCTCTCTACTTTGCCCGGAGGCTTACCGAAGAGCTGGGTGGGGCAAAGATTTATCTGAAGCGGGAGGATATCAATCATACCGGTTCTCACAAGATCAATAATACCCTGGGACAGGCCCTTTTAGCAAAGCGCATGGGGAAAAAAAGGGTAATTGCGGAAACGGGAGCCGGTCAGCACGGTGTCGCCACGGCCACCGTTGCCGCCCTCTTCGGGATGGAGTGCCAGATATTCATGGGAGAGGAAGACATCCGGCGGCAGGCCCCGAATGTGTTCCGCATGAAAATCCTGGACGCCGAGGTTGTGCCGGTGTCATCCGGAACGGCCACCTTAAAGGACGCCATGAATGAGGCGATGCGCCACTGGGTATCCCGTGTCAGGGACACCTTTTACGTAATCGGCTCCACCGCGGGACCCCATCCCTATCCGATGATGGTACGCGACTTTCAAAGCATCATCGGCAAGGAAACAAAAAAACAGGTTATGGCCAAAGAGGGAAGACTTCCGGATTTCCTTGTCGCCTGTGTGGGCGGAGGGAGTAATTCCATGGGTCTTTTCTACCCATTCAAAGATGACGAAGGCGTTGAGATGATCGGCGTCGAGGCTGCCGGAAAGGGTATCTCGACGGGGCATCACGCCGCCAGCATTTCCGCGGGGAGCATCGGCGTTCTCCACGGGAATAAAACATTCCTCCTCCAGGATGATAACGGCCAGGTGTACGACGCCTATTCCATCGCCGCCGGTCTCGATTATCCCGGTGTGGGACCTGAACACAGTTATTTTAAAATTACGGGAAGGGCAAAATACGTGAGCATCGAAGATGAGGAGGCAATCGAGGCCTTCATGTTTCTCTCCAAACACGAGGGCATCATACCGGCCATGGAGAGCGCCCATGCGATTGCCTATGCCATGAAACTCGCTCCCGCCCTGGACAAAACGAAGATTGTCGTGATCAACCTCTCCGGCCGGGGAGACAAAGACGCGGAAATCATCTCCCGGAGAATGGAAACAGATTGAACCATCACTTTCTATCATTACGGAGAAACATCAATGACCGGAAGAATTCAAAAGAAATTCGTTGACCTTCAAAAGAATGGACGGAAGGCATTTGTCGCCTATCTCACTGCGGGTCACCCCGATCTGGAAACGACAGGAAAGCTCATTTCTGCCCTTGAGAAAGCAGGCGTGGACATACTGGAAATCGGCGTTCCCTTCTCGGACCCAACGGCAGACGGGCCGGTAATACAAGCCTCCTCCCAGAGGGCACTCAAAGGCGGTGTGACACTTTCAAACATCCTTGACATGATCGGGTCGCTGCGAAATACCTGCGACATCCCGTTGGTACTCTTCGGTTATTACAACCCTATATTTTCATACGGGAATGAAAAATTTGCGCAAAGGGCAATAAAAGCCGGCGTGGATGGGATTCTCGTCGTCGACCTTCCCCCGGAAGAAGCGCAGGAGCTCCGGAAATACACCGATCCTGCAGGCATCGATTTCATTTCCCTTATCGCCCCGACGACCACCGACGAGCGGATCAGCAACATTTCCCGAAATGCCTCCGGATTTCTCTACTATATTTCCATAACCGGAGTCACGGGAACGGAAAAGCCTGTAATAGAACATGTGAAAGCGGATGTGGAGAGGATACGCAAGATAACCGCACTGCCCCTGGTCGTCGGCTTCGGGATATCCACGCCCCGGCAGGCAAGCGAGTTTGCCGCCTGTGCGGACGGCATCGTTGTTGGCAGCGCTCTCGTCCGCCTGATCGAGGAACACAGCGAAAGTCATGACCTGCTCGAGATCGCTTCGTCTTTCGCCAGAGATATCAGAAACGTTTTGTGATCTATACCTTTTCCCTTGACGGGAAAGTGCCAACGTGATTATTACGCTTCCAATTATGTGAGACCCAGTTCCGGCACCCGGATAAAACTGCGAAGCCATATGCAATACACCTTCTTCGATATCCCCATACTAAGAAACCTCCTCCAGGTATTTTGCATCATTACTCTCAAAATCATCGGATGGCGAAGAGAAGGCCAGTTGCCCGATGTCCCCAAATTTGTCCTTGTGGCAGCGCCCCACACCTCGAACTGGGATTTCCCCATCGGAATGGCAGTAATGCTTGCCTTTAAAATGAACCTGCACTGGCTGGGGAAGAATTCTCTCTTTCGATGGCCCTTCGGAATCTTCTTGAAATGGCTCGGGGGAATACCTGTCAACCGCGCAAAATCCGGCGATGTCGTTGCCCAAATAGTTCAGTCCTTCAAGGAAAAGACACGGTTGATTATGGTGGTCGCCCCTGAAGGAACGCGGAAAAAGGTCGCACACTGGAAAACGGGATTCTACTACATCGCGAAAGGCGCAAATGTCCCGATTGCCCTAGGTTTCCTCGACTATGTAAGAAAGGTGGGTGGATTCGGCCCTACATTCATGCCGAGTGGAAACATCGAGCATGACATGCAGAAAATCCGCGACTTTTATGACAGCATCACCGGCAAATGTCCCGACAGGTCTTCTCCGGCAACGATTTCACCCACAAGCCTGTAAAGAGATAGATCAAACAACTGTCATACGTTTACCGCAATGATTGTTCCCCACCAAACACCTAATCTTTAGCATAAATGATTCCTAATTTTCTTTTTGCATCATCGAGTTCTTTTTTCAGTTCGATTATTTTCATCTCTGCCTGCTTTAATCTACTGATGTCACGAAGGAACATGAGGGTTACAGGCGATCCTGCAAGTTGAGCAGTGGCACCCAAACCCTCCATATGTTTCACCTGTTTATTCTTGCAAATTATTCTCAACTCAAGTGGATCAAAAATGGTCTTCCCGGCCACCCTATCCGCATACCGCTGCAGCACTCTATGCAAATCATCAGGGTGCACCCATTCGCTGAAGTGCGAATTCAGCACCTCTTCAAGAGAATGCCCTGAAAGCGAGAGTAACGACGGGTTTGCATACTTTATTATGCCGTCCTGAATGATTGCTATTCCATCGATTGCATTTTCCACCAGTGTGGAATACTTCTTTTCTGATTCTCTGAGAATATCCTCCGCCTGTTTGCGCAGACTGATATCTCTGGTGACTCCTATAACGCCTTTGAGTTTGCCCTCTTTATCCCTTAGGAAGCGCGCTCTGAGCTCTGTCCATAAAGTCGACCCATCTTTCCGGTATTGTTCGACCTCAATAGTACGGGAACGGTACGGATCCGCGCTTGACAATTGCTCACTGGCAAGGTCCTGCGCAAAAACCGTCATAGCCAATTGAAACGACTCTGGGGTCATGATGTCCTTTACATGTAACGATCTTAATTCATCTGTCTTCCAGCCCAGCAGTCTCTCCACTGAAGGACTCACATAGGTGAAATTCAAATCCATATCAACGGACCAAATAACGTCCGATACGTTTTCAGCAAGAACACGGTAATTTTCTTCGCTTTCTCTTAGCCTATCCTGTATCCTCTTCTGCTCATTGACATCGCTGAGTACTCCCGCGATACCTATAATTTTGCCTCCACGGGCAAGAGGCCGGCATGACGAACGTAGCCAACAACTCTCACCCGCTTTGTTGATAAATCGATATTCGCAGGGGTGGAGATAGTAGGAAAAGATCAGGTCATCGGTATGGATAAGCTCTGTCAAATGCCTACCGATGATCTCTTCAGGTGAATAACCCAGAATTTTTTCCACCAAAGGGCTTACGTACGTAATCCGACCTTCGTGATCAACGGAGTAGACAACATCATTGAGGTTCTCTATCAGCTCGCGGTATTGATATTCACTCTTGCGGAACTCTTTCTCCACCCGCTTTAATCCCGTGATGTCATGAGAATGTAAAGATATTTTTACTACATTTCCCTGTTCATCCAGTATGGGATTCAGGATGTTGTCATTCCAAATGTTTCCATGTTCGTTCTCAAACCTTACAGGACTTCGAGTTTGAACGGCTTCGACCATTTTTGCCTTCATCAATTTCGCCGCATCCTTAGGCAACAGGTCGTACATACTCGCACCAATTATTTCTTCGGGAGTCTTTCCCACTCTTCTCGCAGTAGTTTCATTGAAATCAAGTAAAGTGCCTTTCGTATCAACTAAAACAAAAGCGTCTGCGGGGTTACTTAAAAGTGCTCTCAATATCTTGTCGCTTTCTTTATTTGATTCAAGAAGGACACCTTGCTGTTCCCGTAGTTGGGCTAACGTATTTATTTGTTCTCTCAGGGCATTGAGTTCTTCAATAAGGACTTTTTTTGTCTTCCTTTCATTTTTCATGTTTGTTACTCCTGTGACTTATAAACATGCCATAAAAATACAATTCTGAGGGAACACTTCCATTGGGTTCCGCTTTCCTTTGCGGCACATCATGGGAACTGGGAAAGATGTATCTTTAAATTAAATTTAGATGGTAAAGTTTTTTGTAGCTCAAGACTTTCAATTTTTTATACAGATAACAATTTACTTTAATTAAAAAAATACAATACCAATTAATTATAGGGATTATACCAGGTTAAATCTTGTATTGTGACGGAATGCGTTGAAATTATAGAGGAGATCTATTCGACTGATATGCCAAAAAGAAAGGAAAGTGCCTAAAATGTTGATTGGGAAACTCTCTTGATACGGATAATACGAAAAAAACAGGAAACGCTCTCAATTGCGCGCCCATCGGTTTCTCAATGCAATTTGTATAGGGGGTTATCCCTCCCGAAATTTATTATCAAGGGTGTCTGGGTATGACCGATTTCCTTCGATATGGTCGCGGTGGTTTGTTTCGAGTATCCTCCCAGCTCCACTAAACTGACCTTACTGTCGTTGTTCTTATCTGCCTCCCTGTTGTTACTCAAACCACGAAGCAGGGCATGGGTGAAAAGCCCGTTCCCTTTATAACCGTCCATCGCTGCCTGCTTGTCACTGGCTGATGCGTAGATGTGAAGCCCCATCTTCTTCGCCAATACCGACATCCTCGCATCATAAAGACCTGAGATGAGATAATCCACTCCTCCCGCATGACAGGTGTCAAAGATGAAGAGCTGGCTGAGTGGTTTCATCTTCTTCGACATCTCGATGATCTCATTTGAGCTGAGCAGGGCCTCCGGCTTCAGAGTGCCGTCATAGTCGTGGGTGAGCATGTAGTACTGGTTCTGCAGGAGGATCCCGTGCCCGGCAACAAAGAAAATGAAACTGTCCTGGGGCTTCGCCTTCTTAGAGAGGTCAGCAATCGCATTCAGGATGTTACTTTTTGTTGCCTGTTCGTTCTTGAGCAGGGTGCGGTGAATATGTGCAGGATTGTACACCGTCGCCGACTGGGCGGCGATCTTTTCCAGCATGTCCGCTGCATC
>VGTB01000040.1 GCA_016874835.1 Deltaproteobacteria bacterium
AAAATACTGCTAAATCTATTCATCAGGGTGCCTCCTTTTCAGGTTTTCGTTTCCTTGTTGCAAAGAAACTTCTACCTGATTGTGTGCACCCTTTCAATTTCTAAATCTATCTTGGACAGATGTGATTTATAGATGAGAATAAATCTGCTATAAATATAAGAGATGTACGAGGTGAGCACAAACACGTCAACCTTTACCATAATCAACGTAGTGGAATGGGATTGAGGGAGAGAGTGATGGCCGTTCAGGATATTCAGGGAAAAGCGATAGACGCCTTGGTGATTATGAACACGGCGATTATCAATTTGCGTCTCTATCCTCCCACCAACGCCATGATCGTCAACACCGTTGACAGGATGTATGAAACGTTTGTCAATGCCTTTGAGGAAATTGACTCTGTCATATATGCCGAGGCCGAAAAAAACCTCTTAGTCTGCGGTGAACCGTTAAGCCAGAAATATCAGGAGAGGCCTCAGGTCGCCATTTTTCTCATGCTGATGATCAAATGGGGCATCAAGAGCCTGGAATTCCTCAAGGGTTTGGAAAAAAGTGAGCTTATGCCGCTTCTGGAACTCTTGGGTAAAAAGCCCGAGGATTTCAAAGAAAAAGGGTTGGCAGAAGTCATCTCATCGGGCTTAATGCCCCACATTCGCATTAATCAGAAAGTGTACATTGAGAAAGACCGGGAGCACCAGATCATTGCCGGTGCCGATATCAAGGATGAAGATGTGATCAGGTTTATCACCGCCGAAGATCCTGATGCCGTAAAAGATCTCCAGCAGTTAAAGGAAAAGGCCAAGGATCCCGCATGGATTTCAAAGATCATTCAATCCGGCATGCAAAGCCTTTCCGATAAAGAAGGACATGTTCAGAATATTAAACTTTCGGAAAACATGCTCCATATGTTGCGTACGCTCGATAGCGTTTCCAACCCTGAAGATAAAGAGAAAATAGCCAAACTTGTAGCCGAATATATTTCCGGTATGGATGCCCAGCTCGTTGCCATGACCTTGACGAAAAATGTTGAGGGCATACTCGGCAATCATGTCTTCGGGCAGGTGATTAAGGATATGGATGACCGGAAGTTCGAAGCTGTGGTGGAAAAGGTTTCGGAAATGCTCAATGCGGCCGCCGGGGATGAGACAATTGATGAGAAGAACAAAGCCTCTCTTGAGCAGGCGTACCGGCAGATGATGAGTTCTGATAAGGGAGTGGAATATCAGAAGAAAAAACAGGAGGAAGAAAACCGTAAATTAGAGGAAAAAGAAAAACGAATACGCATCATCAGGAATGAGAGAGATAACATACTCAGGGAGCTCGACAAGGATATTCCGGATGAGAGCGTCATAAAATCTTCAGCCGGAATGGTAGAGATGGCTTTCTCCGAAGGGGAGCATGATGCCGTGGAGACCGTCATTGGCCGCCTTATTGACAGACTGGCTGTTGGGGACACGGTTGCGCGGT
The DNA here is from genome assembly GCA_016874835.1 of Deltaproteobacteria bacterium. Classification (GTDB taxonomy): domain Bacteria; phylum Desulfobacterota; class Syntrophia; order Syntrophales; family UBA2185; genus VGTB01. The sequence goes on from VGTB01000040.1 coordinate 1,465, forward strand.
CTCGCATCTCGGAGGCGTTGGCGCAAAGTCTTGAATGCCTTCCCTTAGAGAAAAGAAGTGATTCCATTATCGGTTATCTGGACAAGGTAACCGCATGGGTCAAAGCCGAGAACGATCCATCGCTGGCTCTCAGAGCCGTATGTGTGCTTTTACAGGACATCGCTCGGCACCGGATCCACGCGCACCTGTTTGCCGAAAGCCTTCCCGTGCTTGAAACATTCAGGTATGTCATTTCGAGGCAGGATGAGGTGGGGGCGGAGATCCGGGGTATGGCGACGGAGATATTGAGCGGTATCGCTATAGAAGAGATGTTAAAAATTCTCATTGAAGAGATTCGAACTAACCGGGAAGGCAAGCGGAATGAAGCGGGGCGGAATCTCGTGATGATGCGAGAGTATTCAGTAGGCCGTCTCCTGTATCTACTCAAAGAAACTGAGGACAGCAATGAAATTATCATGATCCTGAACCTGATCGCGGAGATGGGAAAGGATGTCGCTCCTCACATCGTTGAACGGATAAAAGATGACGCCCCATGGGACTATTTGCGGAACCTCGCGCGCCTGTTGGGCAGAGTGGGAAGTCCCGGGGATGCGAAAACCCTTGCACCACTTTTAATATATGATGATATCCGTGTTCAGAGAGAAGCCCTGAAAACTGTCAACATGATAGGAGGGGCACTCAGGGGAGAAATATTGGTGGCGGCGCTGCCGAAGTGTGATGAACAGCTGAAGGCAGGCATTGTCACCACGTTGGGTTCACTCAAGTACCACGATGCCGTAAAGCCTCTCATTGATCTGTTTCACGCGAAAGCTGCAACGCTGTCGGCTGATGCGAAGGCCGATTTGCAGGAAAAGATATGCCTTGCCCTGGGGAACATCGGGGATAAAGAGGCATTGCCTTTTCTGAACGAGGTAAGCAGGCAGAGCAGTTTTCTCAGCATAAAACCGTATCACCCGAAAGTGAAAGCCGCAGCGGGAAAGGCTGTGGGCATGATTGCGGGTACATAGACAGAAAGTGAAACAGGGCGCTGGCATCACATCGAATCGGATAATGAGAGCTCATCAAGGGTTGTAACACGCTACGGGAAAACCCGCTTGCTTCCAGGCATCAAATCCTCCTTCCAGTGGCCTTATCCTTTCGACCCCCTTATGATTACAAGACAGGAAAACGGACTTATAACAGGGCCACGATCTCTTTTTCCATTTCTTCCAGTATATTTGCCAGGGCACCGTACTGGGCCTGCCTGGCGATACGACCCTTCCTGTCAATGACAACGAACGTGGGCAACACTGCTATCCCGTACTTTCTCTGGACGATTTTGCCGTCATCGACCAGGCCGGAAAAGGGCAAATTGTTTTTCTTCACGTACGATTCGATCTGGGACACCTCTTCGCTAAAGATGGACAGCAGCACAAAGCCTTTTCCCCGGTATCTTTGATAAAGTTCCTTTAATTCAGGAAGGATCTTCTTGCAGGGGGGGCACCATGTCGCGGTGTACATGATAAGAACCACCTTCCCCCTCTGATTGCCGAGGCTTACGGGATTTCCATCATAATTGTTGAGTGTAAATGAGGGAGCTGCGAGAAGAAGTTTTGGCTTTACAGGGGTTTTTTCCGCCGGAGTTGCTTTTGCAACGGTAGTCTTTTCGCGGGATAATTCCCGGCTCACGCCGGTCGCCTCATTTCTGACAACCTCCTTCTCTAAGGAGATTGGGGTTGTTGTTTTCTTCCCGGCTGTTTTCTTTTCAGGAACCGGTTCTCCCCGCTGGTCTTTTGTTGCAGGTGCGGTTGTAGTCGGGGGTAGAGGAGACGGAACCGGTGCGGGTTGTGTGGATGTCACGGCAGGAGCAGGTTTCGGCCCCGCCTCTTCGGCTTTTTTGCATCCGGAAACGGGAAGGATTATCACCGCCAGGAGAGCAACTCCTGTCAGCATCCATATCTTTTTCGTCATCTGTCGTCTCCTTACTGCGGAAAATTTCAATTCATTTGATATTAAATATTTATATCATATATAATACCAGTGAGCAACGGTCGGACAAATGAAACACGCCTGAAAAAGAGTCGCAGCGTCCGCGTTCCTGAGAAGTTTGCAGGGAAATGAGCGTGACTCGAAGAGAGGAAGTTATCCATGAAAAAATATCTTATGATTGTCATACTCGCGATGATCTTATTCCCGTCATTGCTTTTCGCTGATGCCGTTCTGGATAAAGAAAAGGAGGAGGCAATCACACTGAACAATCAGGCGATTGATGTGTTCAAAAAAACAAAAAAATACGAGGAAGCAATTTCCTATGCGAAGAAAGCCCTGGCGATAAGGGAAAAGGTATTCGGCAGAGATCACCCCGAAGTCTCGCAGATCCTGGATACCCTTGGATGGCTCGGTTACTCCGCGGAAAGATATAAAGAGGCGGAGCCGTTTTATCAGAGATCACTGGAGATTAAAGAAAAGGCATTCGGGCAAAGAGATGCTCGAGTCGCCCTGACTTTATGGTATCTGGCACACATTCGCCGGAACATGGAACGATATGGTGAGGCGGAGTCCCTCTACAAAAGGGCTCTGTCCATTTACGAGTCCGGTGGTGACGATATCAATGCTGCATCCATCAACAATGATCTGGCACGGATATACTACCAGATGGGCAGGCACGCGGAAACCGAATCCCATTACAGGAAGGCATTGACACTTCGTGAGAACGCATTGGGAAGTGAGCACCAATCGACGGTCGCGGTCTTGAATAATCTGGCGCTCTTCTATTACTGGACGCTGAGGTACAGGGATGCGGAACCACTGTTCGAGCGGGTATTGGGAATCAAGGAAAAAACTCTGGGGAAACAAAACCCGGACATTGACGTATATCTGAACAACCTTGCTTACGTCAGTCAGGATCTCGGCAAGTATGGAGAGGCGGAGAAACTCTATAAAAGACTACTGGAAATCCGGGAACGGAAATTTGGGAAAGAACATCTGCAAGTGGCAGAAAGCCTCAAAGACATCGCCTTTCTCAACTTCAAGACCGGCAAATACACGGAGGCGGAGTCACTCTATAAAAGGGCACTGGCAATTGTGGAAAAAACCCCTGATCAGGGCACGATTGCTGCTCAGGTTCTCAACAATATGGGGATTCTCTATGATTCCGTGGGGAAATCTGTCGAGGCGGAATCGCTGTTCAAACGGGCTTTAGGTATCAGAGAAAAAGTTCTGGGGAAGGATCATATCGATGTAGGGGAAACACTCGATAACCTGGCACTCCTCTATTCGAACACCGGCAGATATAACGAGGCAAGGCAGCTTCATTCCAGAGCATCCGTTATTTATGCCGGTGCCCTGGAGAGGCGATACGGCAATATGGCAAGATTGCGAGACCTGTTCAGCAAGAACCTGAATAACATCACACTTCTCTACTACAGAGCAGGGAATTTTACGGAAGCCGAAAGGACACAAAAGATCATACTGGACATTAACACGAGAATTTTCGGAAACGAGCATCCCCAGGTAGCGGCGAGTCTCTACAACCTTGCGGAGATCTACGTGATGACCGGAAAGTATCGTGAAGCCGGGTCGTATTATCATACGGCCCTGGCTATCCGGGAAAAGCTCATGGGTAAAAATCATTCCGATGTTGCCGACACGCTCTTAGGAATGGCACGACTTTATGCGGTTCTTGAGAAACATGGTGAGAGCCATCGTCTTTTCCTCCGCGGGATAACCATTCATGAGACCGCCAGGGAAGAACATTTCATGATACTTGCCGAAAGCCAGAAGCTCAATTACCTCAAGCAACACGAATCGGATATATACAGCTACATTTCCCATACGTTGCTCTACATGAAATACGATGATGCCGCCATTACGGACGCCTTCAATATGTGGGTCCGCTGGAAGGGAGCCGTCACGGAAACCCAGGGAAGGTACCTTGATGCCGTACTTTATTCCAGCTTTTTGCACTATGGTGGCGGCAAGGATATCCGGAAAATGTTCGATACCCTCGCTCAGGTCCGCCGGGAAATAGCCAGATTACAATTTTCAAAGAGCGATGAAGGCGCTGTTGCGGAACGTCTCACAAAAATCGGAGAGCTGGAAAAGAGGAAGGAGTTTCTCGAAGCGGAACTCAACAAACTGAGCAGGGAATACAGCCTGGAAGGAATCGGTGGGGAAAGGGCTGATGTAAAAAAAATCATGGAGCTGTTACCTCCGGATTCGATATATATCGATTTCGCAAAAATCAGGCCGTACAACTTTAAAAAGGGAACGTGGGATAAGTTCAGGTACTATATCTTCCTCATGATCCCCGGAGGCAAACCGGTGATTAAGCTGTTTGATATTGCGGATGCCGAAGAGTTGGATGGGCATGTCAGTGCCTACCTCAGGGAAATGAATAAAGTGAAAACCACCCGGCGGCTCCCTGACCCGGTTATTTTGAACACCGAGGCAAGATCGATCTACCTGCTGACCATGAAACCGGTAGAACGTTACCTGAAAGGGAGGAAGATGCTCCTGATAAGCCCCGACGGCAACCTTAACCTGATTCCCTTCGGCGTGCTGGTTACCCCGAAGAACAGATACCTTGTTGAGGACCACGTGATCGATTACATCGCCGCCGGACGGGATATTCTGAGATTTGCAGACGCGACCACCGCAGAAGGAGAATCCGTCATCATTGCTGACCCGGACTACAACCTGGGCATGAAGGATATGCAGGAGGTGGTCAAAACGGTCGGCTTCAAGGGAATCAGGGTCGGCGGGCAACTCTCCAGAGACGCTCTTGAGATGCATTTCGACCCTCTGCCCGATACCAAGCGGGAAGCGGATGCCATCGGGAAAATCCTGACGGATCGTTTGAAGATCAGGGTAAAGAGTTACCAGGGTGCGATGGCCGTGGAAGATATCCTGTACAGAGCGGAGCACCCCAAAATCCTGCACCTGGCCACACATGGGTATTTCCTGAAGGAACAGGAACTGAAAGACCGCGATTTGAGAGGGGTGACGATCAAGATTAAGGAAGAAATCGGGCAGGGTGGAGGACTCAACATGGAAAATCCGATGCTGCGTTCGGGGATTGCCCTGGCGGGAGTGAACAGCTCCCTCAGGGAAGGAAGGGATGAAGGATTGCTCAGTGCGGAGAAGATCATGGGGCTGAGATTGAAAGGGACGGATCTGGTGGTGCTGTCAGCCTGTGAAACCGGAGTCGGGGATGTGCAGAGCGGTGAAGGGGTGTTCGGGCTCAAGAGGGCGTTCATTCTCTCAGGAGCCAAGACCCTTGTCATGAGCCTGTGGAGTGTCCCGAGTCAGGAGACGACGGAACTTATGACGGACTTCTACGATCACATGGCAAAAGGGAAGTCCAAAGCGGAAGCGCTGAGGGAGGCAAACCTCAGGATGTTACGGAAGAAGAACAATCCGTTCTTCTGGGCCGCCTTCGTTATGGTGGGAAATCCTCACTGATTCGGTGTGTCTTTTAACAGGGTGAACATGTCCATGAGTTCCCTGCATTCCGGACAGAGCATATTGATATTCACATTGACGGAGCATGCCAGAAATATACTCCAGAGTTCATGCAGGAGACCACAGTCCTTAAGGTTTTCGTTATTGAATTCCGTCAAACAGTGCGGGCAACGCTTCATGGAGATCACCGGGAGTTTGTTAATTCCAATAATTGTAAAGTATAGAAAATGAGAAGCAGTCCGATACCCGCCAGGAGTACCTGGATCGTGATATTTTTAATCAGTATCGCTTTGTTCTCCATGGCTTCATCAGGTTTTGATTTTACGGAGGACCAGTACTCATAGAGGTTGCTGTAATACTTTTGCCAGAAGATAATTGTAAATATTCCCAACAAAATCCCGCCGATCGTCTTCATTGAACTGACTCTTCCGATAAGCTCAATTGAGAATTATCCATAGCAAATATGGTTGATTCTCTGAAATATGCAAGCGCTCATTATCAATGGGAAGCGCATCTTTTGTTAGCTTTGTTGACTATGATACTTAAAAAAAGATTCCAGTCTGGCCATCAGTTCGTCCGGTGTTACCGGTTTGGCGATAAAATTTCGCCCGCCAATGATTCCCTCCTGGGATTGGACTTCCCTTCTTGATGCGATTGCCGTGATAAAGAGAACAGGGATGTTCTTTGTTTTCGGGTTTTCTAACAGCAATTCTGCCACCTGACCCCCGCTCATTTCCGGCATGATGATATCCAGAAGGATCAAATCGGGGTGTTCCTTTGACGCCAGAATGATGCCGCTGGATCCACTTGTCGCGGTCAATACCTCATATTTTCCGGATTGTTCGAGGTTAAGTTTCACAAAAAAGCAAAAGTCTTCTTCATCATCGATGAGCAATATTTTTTTCTTCAATGACGCCTCGGATTTCATTTCTTCACTCATGATTCCCCCCCTGTCGTAGTGGATTAGTCTGCTGTATTGTTTACGATGATCTATCCAATATTGCTTGCGGGTAATCCGATCATAACCCGTGTTCCCTTCTCTATCTCACTTTCGATGTGGATACTCCCATGATGCTTGTCAATAATTCCTTTCGTGATCGAAAGCCCTAACCCCGTATTTTTGGAATCGTCCTTTGTTGAATAAAAGGGATCGAAAACCTTTTCAATCTTATCTGCAGGAATTCCGCATCCCGTATCGGCAAAAATAATTTGAAGAGAGCGCTGACCGGATTCACTCGTGACCGATCCGGTGCTGACGGTGATGGTTCCGTTGTCCTGGGTTGCTTCGATCGCGTTTAAGAGTATGTTAATAAATACCTGTTTCATCTGGTTTCTGTCAACATTTACCATGGGGATGTCCGGGGAAAATTGCTTGACTACTTTTATATGCCTCGATTTGAACTGGAATTCCACGAACGAGAGGGTTTCCTCGATAATGGGTGTGATTTCCGTGTCCTCAGTCCTTATCGGTACCTGACGGGTAAAACTCAGGAGGCCTTTGATAATGGAGTCGGCTCTCAGGGCGGATTTCGTAACTCTCGTCACGACTTCAGTCAAGAGCGTATCTGAACCTGTACGCGTTTTCAGAAATTCAACCCCCTGGATGATTATTGCCAGAGGATTCTTCACCTCGTGGGCAATACCGGCGGCAACGATGCCCAGCGCGGCGAGCTTCTCTGTCTGGATAAGTTGTTTCTGCGTTCGTTCCTTCTCTTCAAGAGCCGCTTTGCGCGAATTGATAAGTGTTTGGGTGAAGATTCCATATATGATTACGAGAAGGGCGATCATGATCCGGGTCGTCACCTGATCGGATGTCATTGAGTCCAAAACCCAGTAAATCAGAACCATAAAGAAAGCGATCAAAATCAATCCGTTTTGCTCAATCTGCTTGAGGAGTCTGTTTTCTCTTTTCATGATACTGTTTTTTCCTCCACAATACTCGGATTAGCCCCGGACTGTCGGAAAAATTCCATATTTATCATACCCACCTACGGACGGGAATCAGCGACGGGTAAGCGAATAAAGACACTCGTTCCCTTCTGGTCTTCACTTTCGATATGAATTGTCCCGTGATGTTTATCTACGATTCCTTTCGTGATGGAGAGCCCCAATCCCGTATTCTCGGGGGCGTTCTTCGTGGTAAAAAAGGGATCGAACACTTTTTGGATTTTATCCCGGGGAATTCCGCATCCCGTATCGGAAATGATGATCTGCAAGACACGTCGATTCGGTTCCTTCGTCAGTAATCGGGTGCTGATCGTGATAGTTCCCCCCTTCTGCATTGCCTCAACAGAATTTAAGAGAACATTTACAAAGATCTGCTTTATCTGGTTATGATCAACTCTCATCATCGGGACATCCCGAGAATATTGTCTGACTACCTTTATTTGCATGGATTCAAGCTGGTGTTCTATGAATGAGAGGCTTTCTTCAATCAGATGCGTGATTTCAGCCTCTTCCGTCCTGACTGGCATCTGCCGGGTGAAACTGAGGAGGCCTTTCACTATTGTATCGGCTCTCAGTGCCGATTTTTTGATCTTTTCCAACGCTTCCATGAGAAGTGGTTCTGATACCGTGCATGTTTTCAGATATTCCACTCCCTGGATGATGACCGCCAGGGGATTCTTTACCTCGTGGGCAATGCCTGCGGCACATGTGCCAACGGCGGCAAGCTTTTCGGCCTGCATTAAATCTTCCTTGAGTTTGTTTTGCATTTCTTTCGTCTTTTTCCGGTCACTGATATCTATCGCAATGCCACGCAGCCCGGCTACGCTGCCGTCATGAATGATGGCGGAGGAATACACAATAACCGGGAATGATGCCCCGTCTTTTCTCAGTGCCGTATATTCTCTTCCCCCGATGTATTCTTTGTTCAGTATCCTTTGAGTATCGCTCTGGACACTGTCCCTCACTTCGGGAATGAACATATGAAGCGCATTCAGTCCCCGGTTGAAATCATCCTGCGAATAACCGAACGATTCGAAAGCCGCCCTGTTGACGAATGAGAGCGTGCCTGTGAGATCAGTTTCGAATACGGGCTGCGGCAAGAGGTCTGCAAGTTCTCTGAATCGTGATTCGCTCATCCTCAGGGAAGCCTCAATCTGCTTGCGTATGGTAATCTCCCGCTCTAGCCTGACATTCCGGTCTTCGATGTCCTTTATGTATTCTGCGAGCTTTGTATGAAGAATGGCGTTTTCTATGGAGAAGCTGATCTCGAAAAGCATGACGGAAAGAATATTTTCGTCGTGTGCGTCAAAGTGTTCGCCTGTTTTTTTGTGTGAAAGGTTCAATACTGCGGTGACATCGTCTCTTTGCCCCATATAGATAGGCATGATGAGAAATGAGGGGGACCCGTACTTCGGATCGTTTTTCTTCCGGGTCCGCGGGTCATTTTCGATATCCATAACTAAGAGCGGTTTTTTTTCGTTGATGACATGTTTTATGAGAGAGTCGTCGATATTGATATAAGCGCCCTTTTCCAGGCCCTGTGTGCCTCTCGATCCGATAAGACGGAGCCTGCCTGATTGTGAGTCAACAACGAAGGATGAGCCTCTCTGGGCGTTTGTCACGCTGAGGGCTTTGTCGAGCACCCTGTCCAGTAATTCTTCGGGGTCTGATTTCCTCATGGCGACTTCGGCGATGTCCTTGATCGCGTTTAATTCGAGAGCTCTCTGTGACGCCTGGGCCGTCACCTGCTGAAACTTTGTTAGGAGCTCGCTGAATGCATCGGATATTTCATTTAATTCTGTGACATCCTTCTTCAGGTCGGATGCGATCAATCCGCCTGACTCTGTCGATTCTTTCAGTGATCTCGCGAATAAGAAAATTCTGTCGAAGACAGACCGGAGGATAATCAGGCCCGTAAGTACAAGAAGGAGTATTAATGCAAAAAAGATAAGGTTATAATTGTCAAGCGTTACATTTTTCTGGTAAAAGAGATATAAGAGAAATAAGGCCGGCAGGACGAACACGAGGGATCCGATAATAATGAATTTATTCCGCAGTCCCCTTTCCTTTGAGTTGTGTGATATAAGAGGTAATAGTACCATTGTATCAGCCGTATCGAGTTCTATCGTTTTTTAGCTTAAAAAAGAGAATGACGCAAAGTATTTGTTAAAAAATTTATCCTGCTTTGTCTATTTTTTCTCGGAAGAGAAGAACAAGTGAGGGCCGCATGATGAAAAAACATCAAAAAGATGAGGGTTTTACCCTCGTGGAGATTGCAATTGTCCTGGTCATTGTCGGCTTGCTGATCTCACTGGGAGCAGCGCTGTTAGGACCCCTGACAAAAAAAACGAAAATGACGGAATCGAGAGAGGTGGTTAAGACAGCCAGGGACGCGTTTCTGGGCTTTGTGGTGAAGAACGGGTTCCTCCCGAGGGAAGAAGCGGTGGCCACCCCTCCCTGTATCAATGCATCCTGCCAGGTCGGGACTACATGCGATCCTTTCTGTGAGGTCGGAGTGAGGAGAAGTGATTCATGGGGCAGCAACCTTATGTATTATGCCGCCGATGAGATTGAGGGTGCAGGAAGGAACGCGTGTGGAGTGAATACGACGGCGATGCAGGTCAATGACTGTCAGAGCGGTACCTGTGTCACAAAGACCAATGTGGCGTATGTGATATACAGTTTGGGAGCTGATGTGAATGGAGAATGTACCGGGACAACTTCGCCTTACACGGTAAGATTACAGGATTTTGGGTATGATGCCGGGTGTGTTCCGAACCCTACCAACCCACAATTCCGGTATGACGATATCGTTCAGTATATCTCTCTCGATGAAATCAGAGCCGCCATGGGCTGTGCGCAGCCTCTGGCGATCACATCACCAACTACACTGCTGCAGGGCGAGGAAGATTCCTTTTACTCATATTCCCTGCAGGCGATAGGAGGGAGGTCGCCGTATACATGGCAGGCATGGTCCGGGAGCGGTCTCACCTTGAATACCGCATCAGGTTTGATATCGGGGACTATCAATTATAAGACTTCGGCGCCGAATGCGGGCGAGCTTTCCAATTGCACCGAGACGATTAATGTTACCACCTCCGTGACCGACCAGGCTTCATCACCGGCGGTGAATTACACCGGCACAATTCAGGTAAGGCCGAAGCCTCTGGCCATTGTCACTCAATCTCTCCCTTCGGGTATTGAGGGATCTTCATATGCCTCAACAACACTGTCAGGTTCCGGGGGGCGGAGTTCATATACCTGGAGTATCTCTTCGGGCACCCTGCCGACAGGGCTTGTATTGAATGCGTCTACCGGCGTCATTTCGGGTACAACCACCACTGCGGGCACCTATAATTTTGTGGTGCAGCTCGCGGATACCTGCAGTACCACCCAGAGAAATTTTGCCGTTACGGTGAATCCTCCCGGCAGCAGTACCAGCAGCACGGGAAGCACCAGCAGCTCGTCGTCATCATCCAGCGGCGGGGGACCGATACCGACGTGCACTCTCACCGCGAGTCCGACGGAAATCTTGAAAGGACAGACATCCACACTTACCTGGAGCATTACCAACGGACCTGCGAACGGCTCTTTCTCTCCTGCAAGCGGTACCTGCACTACCTTTTCCGGTTCATCGGGAGGGTCATGTACTACTGCGGCCCTCACGGCGAGTACAAGTACAACGTTTACGCTTACGGTGAGCAACGCGAGCGGGAGCAGCACCTGTTCGGCAACGGTGAATACGGCATACCGTGTCTGGAACAATACGGGGGCCCGATGGGATTTCAGGGTGGATGGAACCTGTCGCAGGGTGGCCAACGGCAGCGAAATTACTGCCGCCCCGCTGTTGCTTGGTACCGGCGAAACGATAAGTCGTTATAACACAAATAACGGTACCTGCGGCGGGGCTGTGGTCGCGCAACTGCTCTACGCCACGGCCGCCACGGCGGATGCGGATAATGACAGTCAGGTAAACTTTACGGGTACGGACAGATGAGGAGAAACCGAAAATATCATGTTACCGGATAGAGGGAATATACCAGCGGATGTAATTCTCTGCGGCGTTTTCATTTTTCTCCTGATGAGTGTGATTACCCTCGGCAGGAAGGGGAGGGGCACCGGATTCTCTGAGGCAGTCGCGAAGTATGCATGCCGCATGTTCTTTCTGCTCGCCTCATATCTGTGCCTGAGAAATGTAGATGTGTTGTTGCATTTTTCCCTTCGGTATTTGCGGTGGGATGTCTATCATGATCTGGTGACCGTACTCGTGGGCAATCTCAATGGCGGGAATTACTACAATTTTTTCATCTACTTTGTCGATGTGTATGTTGCATTCTGTGTGTTCCTGACGTTTCCGTATCTTTACTGGCTCGAAAGAAGGATACCGGTTTCCAGGGACAGGTATGTAAATCTTCTGAGAACGTTGATGTCTTTGCCCGGTGTGCTTAGAAAGAGGACAATGCACTGGAACGCGGAAAGCCGACTGGGATTGATGACAATCCTGGTGAAGGTTTTTTTTGTCCCTCTCATGGTATCGTGGTCGATAAACAATTTCGTTCATCTGAAAAATTCAACTCTCGCCTTCCACTGGAATATCTATTTTGTGAACGCGTATCTGGTTGCGCTGTTCATCTTTGTTGATACGGTCATTTTCGCCACGGGCTATTTAGTGGAATTGCCGCAGCTGGATAATGAAATCAAATCCGTGGAACCTTCTCTTTTGGGCTGGCTTGTGTGCCTGTGGTGTTATCCACCGTTCAATATTTTTTCTTTCAGACCTTTCGATTACTGCATCATCAGGACGGGCATGGAATGCCCGGTGTGGGCCCACGTCGTCCTGACGTGCATCATTACTCTTCTGTGGGGAATATTTGTGTGGTCTTCCATCGCACTGGGGTTCAAGGCATCAAACCTGACAAACAGGGGCATTGTCAGGGAAGGCCCGTACCGTTATGTGCGGCATCCTGCCTATACCGCGAAACTGCTGATATGGATTATTCAGGGGATTTTTTTCAGTCAGTTCGGCGTGCTTATCCTGCTGGGCTTTGTGATTGTGTATGCGCTGAGGGCCTGGACGGAGGAGAGGCACCTGTCTCTCGATCCCGATTACCTGTCTTACTGTCGGGCCGTGAAGTGGCGTTTCCTTCCCGGGATTATCTGAAGAAAGAGGGGGGCTGGTGCCCCCCTCTCTACAAAAGCGCATCATCGAATCATAGCTTGTAGAACTGGGAGACCGGGGTTTCGGTGATCGGTGAGGTGAAGGCCTGGTTGCCCCGGATGGAACCGGTCGTGGCGTTCCCGTCGTCATTCTGGATATCGATGGACTGGGTAACGTTCTGCGGGATCATGGACATGCCGATCCAGTTAACCGTCAGGCCGGAGATGGCAGCGCTTGCCACGGCAACAGTGCCCCCATACGGATGCGTGGGATTGAGCCTTCCTGATCCCGCCGTGGCCGTACCGGAGATGAGTCCCGCAAGACGCAGGTGTTCCCAGATGGCGCAGCTTTCGCTCGCCGTGGCGGCTGCACAGGTGAACATGGTTCCCGGAGCTGCGTCCGTACCGGCTGTGCCTCCCTCGATCACTCCGTTTCCGTTCCCGTTGTATGTTGCCGCTCCCCAGCGGGTCTGGGCTGTGTTGTCGTCGCCGGGATATTTCCCGTAACGGTCATAGTAGGTGTAGATGGCAGCGGCGACCTCCTTCTGCGCGTTGTATGCCCTCTTGATCTTTGCGGTGGTGATCATTTCCTGCCCCTTGATAATACCGGCAAGGATAATTCCGATGATTACAAGGACAATTGCCAGCTCAACCAGGGTGAATCCCTTTTTGCTTCTTATTTTGAGAAAAGTCTGCATGTCTTACCTCCCTTATGATGCGTAATGGTATTCCTGTGATTCTATAGTTAAGATATAAGCGATTGAATTATCAAGAGTAAAAGAATTTTACATATGCTGGGTGACGGGGAGTACAACTTCAAATGCGGCCCCGGATTCCCACGGCAGCGCGCGGATGTCTCCCTTCATCGTGGCGGCGATGTTCTTTGACTGGAAGAGGCCGATGCCGAGACCTCCGGACTTGGTGGAATAAAACGGCTCGAACAGGCGTGCTCCTTCTTCCACCGGGCTTCCCGTATCTGCAATCATCACTTTTATCAGGTTTCCCACATTCGTGATTTCTATCAAGCAGGTTATCCCCTTTTCCATGAGTGATTTGTCGTAGATGTTTCTGATGATATTGTCAAAGATGGAAATCACCTTGTACTCTTCCGCCACAATCGATGCCTCCCCCTCGATCGTACACTGAAGCTTGTATTGTTGTATGAGGTTTTCCAGAAGCAATCTCATATTGATCGTTTTTTCCAGTGACAATTCACCATCGGTGTCTTGTTTCATCTCCAGGAGGCTGATTATTTTGGCGCCCCGCCGGGACTGAAAAGTCAGGGTTTCCTTCAGATAGTTGATGAAGCTTTCTTTCCTCTCGACGTTTTCCAGGCGATGTACATTATATGAGAGGGATTCGATGAACTGGGCGAGATTCTTGGCGTCGTGAAGGACGAACGCCTGGAGCCTGGAAAATTTATATAAAGCCTCATGGATGACCTTGATCTTGATGAGTACGTCCATTTCCAGGATAAGGGCAAGGATTTCCAGTATAATCAGATTGAAGTAATACTGTTCTCCTTTCGAGTGGCGAGGGACGATGCCCAGGATAATCCTGTAATCGTTTCTCTCGAGGTTCTTTTCGATGGTCGCACCCTTCTCCGACTGTTCCTTTTTGACGGTTATATCGAGATAGTGGATCTCGTAGAAAAAGTCTTCAATCTTTATTTTTTTGAGAAGGGGAAGAGCTTCCGGGAGGAAGGCGTGAAGATCGAAGTCGAGTCGGGCGTTGAGATCGATGAGTTCGAGAAAGGAACGTATCGTTTTGCGGGAAAGGTAACGGAGGTAGACAAGAACGATGATAATGACAAGACCGGCAAAAATAAAAAAGGGATAAATCAGTTCAATCTTCATGATCTCTTTTTAAGCCGAATTTTTTAAGAAAATAGTAGAGACTTTCCCTTTTCACGCCTAAGAGTTTCGCCGACTGGGAGACGTTGAAGTCCGTATCTTTCAGCACACGAAGGATAATGTTTTTGTCAGCTTCGTCCCTCCATGTCTGAAGACCTTTCCCCATCTCGAAATCCAGGGAAATTTTTCTCACACCCATTTTCACGAGTTCATCTTCTGTTTCCTTGAAGAGGTGGGCCCGCTCCACCGACTGGAGAATTTTATCCATGCTGGCAGGTTTCAAGAGATAGTCAAAGGCGCCAGACTTGATTGCCTCCAGGGCAATGCCCTCGGTTCTCTGGCCCGTGAGAATGATCATTTTGCAGTTGTATCTTTTGAGTGCGTACTCGAGTATTTGCAATCCTTCTTCCGGCGTATCCTCATTCGGCGGTAATCCCAGGTCGAGAATGATGATATCCACTGAGTTGTTTTTGAGAAGATCAACCGCCTCTTTTTGAGTTTCTGCTTCCAGCACGCTGAAATTGTCTTCCAGAGAGAAACGGATCTGCTTTCTCAACGCGATATCGTCTTCTACGAGAAGAATGGTTGCCATGGCGTTACCATAGTCGGGATCAAAAATATGCAGTTTGAATAACTACTTGAAATTAAAATATTTTGCAATTATAATTTCGCAAAAGTGAAGATGACACGGCAAGTATTGCCGCGATAAAGATAATTGAGTGAAGGGAATATTGAGCTCCCCCTGAATAGAATTATGGCCAAGATACTCTCAACGGCAATATGTCTGTTTCTTTTGTGCCTGCCCGTAAATGGGGGGGCTTTCTGTTTTGAAGAGGCGGGAACCGTGCATGGTATCAGTCAGGGGTTGCTCAGGTCGATTGCCCGGATTGAATCCGGCATGAATGCCGGAGCGATCAACAGCAACGCAAACGGTACGAGAGATTATGGGGTCATGCAGATTAACTCTGCATGGATTGCCGTCCTGGAGCTGAACGCCGACAAACTTCTTTCCGACCCCTGTTACAATGTCATGACGGGGGCAAGGATACTCAAGATGTGTATCGAAAGGTACGGCTATTCCTGGGAGGCCGTGGGATGTTTCAATGCGAATAGCCGAAACAAGCGGGTCAGTTACTCATGGAAAATCTTCCGTGAGCTGAGGAAAGAGAAAGCACGCAATGCGGCTGTTCCGCACAAATCGTTATCTGAAAAAGGAAATAAAGAGAGCTCACTTTATTTCAGAGTGCGCGACGCAGACACATATCACGTGGACACAAAACCATGAGCCTGATTGCGGATTTGCTCTCAAAGATCAAGCAGGTAAAACCGGAAAGGGATGTGTTACCGGGTCTCAGGGATGCGGTGTTTCAGGCCGAAGCGCAGAGGAAGACGAGAAGGAGACTGGTCATATCCCTTTCTCTCGTGCTTGTGATCGTTGCTGCGGGTTTCGGTGCAGTTCACCTGGTCGGGTATATGAAAGAGTCTCTTTCCGTTTC
>VGTB01000041.1 GCA_016874835.1 Deltaproteobacteria bacterium
AAATCGGACTATACCAACGCCCTGGGCGATATGAATATCAGTCGTGCGAAACTGGAAAGGGCCATGGGCGTTCATCCGGAAAGGGAAAAATACCCGATGTCCACTCAGCGATAAAAAATTACCGTCAGGAGGCTTGTCTTGAAGAAAAAAATCATCGTCGCGTTTCTCATCTTTCTCTCAGCTGTCGGCATCCTTGTGTACTACGGGCAATGGAAAACGCAACACAGGGAATTGTACTTTTCCGGAACCATTGAAGCAACCCAGGCGAATCTTGCATTTCAGGTAAGCGGTCGTGTGACTCGCGTCACCGTACGGGAAGGACAGGTTGCAACGCAAGGTCAGCTTCTTGCCGAACTTGACCGTTCGGAATTTCAGTCTCGTTTTGAACAGGCCCAGGCAAACCTGGACAAATCCCTGAAATATAAGGAGCAGCTGGAAACGATGCTGGACATATATGTAAAAACGCTGCCGGCCGAGGTTGCACGGGCTGAAGCCAGCGTTCACAGCGCCAGATTCGTCATGGAAGATGCGCAGAGAAATAATGAGAGGTATGAACAGCTCTTCCAGAGAGGAGTGGCGTCGCAAAAGGAACGGGATGCGATGAGACTGAGCTATGACACCGCGAAGACCAGAGTGGCAGAAGGGGAGGCTGTTCTGAAACAGGCTCTGAGCAATTTGAAAAAAATTGACGCCACAAAACAGGACATTGAAGCCGCCCGGGCGCAGATCAAGGCGGCAAAGTCATCTCTGGATCAGGCGAACATCCAGATGGATTACACCCAGTTGAAAGCCCCTTTCCGGGGAATCATCACCAGCCGCAATGTGGAACCCGGAGAGGTGGTGACCACGGGACGCGAGGTTCTCACACTGGCGGATCTCACCCGGGTGGATCTGAAAATATTTGTAGATGAGACGGAGATCGGCAAGGTGAAACCAAGTCAGAAAGTGGACGTCAAGGTCGACACCTTTCCCGGTAAAGTCTTTCCCGGCTTTGTATCGTATATATCACCTGAAGGAGAATTCACCCCAAAAATCATCCAGACTCACAAGGAAAGGGTCAAGTTGGTTTACCTCGTCAAGGTATCCATAGACAATCCCGATATCGAGCTAAAGACAGGAATGCCCGCCGATGCCTGGTTACGATAAGACATACATTCGCGTGCATGATGTATCCATGAGCTTCGGCGCCATAGAAGCGGTGCGGGACGTATCCCTCAGTGTGAACGAGGGTACCATATTCGGTCTCGTCGGTTCCGATGGTGCGGGGAAATCAACCCTGCTGAGAATGGTGGCGACGATGATCAAGCCGTCTAAAGGGAGAATTCTCATCGGTGGATTTGATGTGGTGGCGGACAGGGGGCGTGTCAAGGATCTGATCGGGTATATGCCCCAGCGGTTCGGTTTGTACCATGATCTCACCGTCGATGAAAATATTGACTTCTTTATGAACATCTTTGGTATCACCGGACCGGAGAGGAAAAGACGAAAGGAAAAATATCTTGGATTCTCAAACCTCCTCCCCTTTATTGACCGGCAGGTAGGAAACCTCTCCGGCGGTATGAAACAAAAGTTGGGGCTTGCCTGTGTCCTTGTTCATGAGCCCCGGCTCCTTATTCTCGATGAACCGACAAACGGCGTCGATCCCGTTTCGCGCCAGGAATTCTGGAATATTCTGAGCCAGATGAGAGAGGATGGTCTCACCATCTTTGTGTCCACCGCGTATCTCGATGAGGGGGAAAAATGTGATCACTTAGCCCTGATGCATCGATCACGACTCCTGGACTCGGCCACACCCGGAGAAATCCGTTCCAGATTCCCGAGCCTCGAAGATGCCATGATCCAACGCATTCAGGAGGTGGACAGGGAGATAATTCATGACAACTTCAAATTCTGATGTCGTCACGGTGAACGACCTGGAAAAACGCTTTGGAACATTCGTGGCGGTCGATAGAATCTCATTTACCGTAACGCGGGGGGAAATCTTCGGTTTCCTCGGCCCCAACGGATCGGGAAAATCGACCACGATACGGATGCTCTGCGGAATTCTCACCCCCACATCAGGACATGGTCAGGTGGCGGGCTACGACATTTTCACCGAAGCCGAGGCGATCAAGAAATCCATCGGATACATGTCCCAGAAATTTTCCCTGTATGAGGATTTGACTCCTCTGGAAAACCTCCGTTTCTATCTGGGTATTTACAGCGTACCGGAGGAGCGGTGGGAAAGCCGGATAGAATGGATTTTAGGAATGACGCGGCTTCATGAAATCCGTCACCGTCAAACCAGGGAATTGCCGCAGGGGTGGCGCCAGCGGCTTGCCCTGGGGTGTGCCCTTCTCCACGAGCCGGAGATTCTCTTCCTGGATGAGCCCACTTCAGGTGTGGACCCCATCACACGCCAGCACTTCTGGAATTTCATCGGCCAACTGTCCCGTGAGGGGATCACCGTTTTCGTGACCACCCACTACATGGACGAAGCCCGTCACTGCGGGCGGATTGTGATGATCAACGAAGGGAAAATAGTTGCCACGGGAAGTCCCGCGGAAATCATTCATGGAGCATGCCCGGATCGTCCCGGGGCGGATCTGAACGATGCCTTTGTGAAACTCATGTCGCGGAGTAACAATTGAAACTCAGAAATATATGGGCCATTGCACGCAAGGAGTTCTACCACCTCATAAGGGATTTCAGGAGTCTCTATTTGGCTTTTGCGCTGCCGCTCCTCCTGATTCTTCTTTTCGGCTACGCCCTCAGCCTCGATGTGGATAATGTGGAAACAGTCGTGGTGGACTATGATAACACCGACCTCAGCCGGGAATTTATCCGTCACCTCGATGCTTCTCCTTACTTCCGGGTGGGTGCCCACCTTCCCGATACGAAATCGGTAACGGAATATCTGGACCACGGCCGGGCAATACTGGCCGTGGTAATACCTTCCGGCTGGACGAGAGACATCCGTGCCGACCGGGAGGGTCAATTGCAGGTTCTCCTTGATGGAAGTGATCCCAACATCGCCAGCATCTCCCGTGGATATGTCAATGCCTTCATCGAACAGTACAACAATAAGCTGTTAGGCGATTTTCTCAACCGTCAGGGAATGGAAAAGATCAAACCTCCCGTGGAGGGACGCATCCGGGTATGGTTCAATGAAGACCTGGAGAGTCGGAATTTCATCATCCCCGGGATCATTGCCGTAATCATCATGATTGCGGCAGCCATGTTGACCTCTCTCGTCATTGCCCGGGAATTCGAAAATGGCACGATGGAAACCATCAAGTCACTCCCCGTCAGTGCAGGGGAATTCCTCATGGGAAAGGCAATTCCCTACTTTCTGATCGGATTCACCGATGTGCTGATCTCCATCCTCATGGGACAGGTGCTGTTCGGTGTGGTGATGAAGTCCAGTTTCTGGCTCATGATCTTAGCCTCGTCCATCTATTTATTCGTGGCTCTGGCCCTCGGACTGTTGATCTCCACAGTGACAAAATCGCAACTGCTTGCGAACCAGGGAGCGATTCTCCTTACCTATCTCCCCTCCCTTCTCCTTTCCAACTTTGTGTTTCCCATCGTCAATATGCCGAAAGTCCTTCAACTCCTGACGTACATTGTCCCGGCTACCTACTATATCGAGATCTTAAGCGGAATCTATTTGCGAAACTTAGGCTTGGCACACCTGTGGCCAAGTTTCCTGGTAATGACGGTCATGTGCGTGATTCTGGCGGCTCTGAACTACGCACTGGTAAAAAGGGAAGGACTCTAACATGAGCGTGCTGAGGATTCGGGAATTTGTCCGCAAAGAATTTATTGTCCTTTTCAGGGACACACGCAACAGGCGCGTGTTGATTGTAGCACCCATCATCATGTTACTGGTTTTCGGATATGTGGTCAATTACGACATCAGGCATATTCGTGTCGCCCTCCTGGATCAATCCCGCACACGGGAAAGCCGTATGGTCATGGATGCCTTCAGCGGCAATAGAATTTTCAGAATTACTCAAGTCGCACACAATCCCAAGGATGTAGAACAGAGCCTGCTGAAAGGAGAGGTTGACATAGGCATCAGGATCGGGCCCGAGTTCAGCAGGAATATCAGAAAGAAAGACACGGCAGAGATTCAGATCCTCGCCGATGGAAGCATGAGCAACATGGCTTCCATACGTATCGCGTATACCGTACTGATCCTGGATAAACTGAACCGTGATCTCATCAGGGAACTTTATCCGCAGCGTATGGATTATGGGAAAATCGACGCCAGAATAAGAACATGGTACAATCCCAACATGGACAGCCAGAACTTTTTTGTTCCCGGGATCGTGGCTTTTGTGGTCATGCTGATCGCTCTTCTTCTCACCTCAATCGCCATTATCAAGGAAAAAGAGGCGGGCACGATGGAACAGTTGATTGTGACTCCCCTGAGGCCTGTTGAGTTCATCGTCGGTAAAACCATCCCTTACATCATTATTTCCCTCGCGCAGATGATCGTGGTGACGATCATTGCGGTGTTCTGGTTTCAGATCCCACTGTCCGGAAACGTGATGCTCCTCTTTTTGGCAACCTGTCTCTTCCTTTTGAGCACTCTGGGGGTCGGTCTCTTTATCTCCACCGTATCATCAACACAGCAACAGGCCATGATGACGACATTCTTCTTTATCCTGCCCTTCTTCATGCTCAGCGGTTTTGTCTTCCCTATCCCCAACATGCCTGAGATTGTTCAATGGTTGACATATTTGAACCCTTTGCGGTATTTTCTCGTCATTATCCGGGGGATATTTCTCAAAGGGGTCGGTCTGGATGTCCTCTGGCCCCAGTATGTGGCGCTCACGGTACTTGGACTTTTCGTTTTTACCGGCGCAGTCAGGTTTCACAGGAAGCGCCTTGATTAAAGGAAGAGGAAGCAGGCATGAAGTTCTCAGATTCTCCTCTCACATACAACCCATTCGGCAATCTGAAAGTACTCCTTGACAAGAAATCTCATCACCCTGCGTCACCTTCCGTTCACACATCTCTTTACGAGAGCAAACTTCCAGTTGATCACCGGGAAGACAGGGAGCTTTTCCGGGAAGCGATGCAGGATGTAACCCCCATAGAGAAAGACCTGGCCGAGGAGAAGGTGACCGGTACCAGGCAGCCGGAAGGCCTCACACATGATGCAGAAGCCGAAGCCCTGCTGCAGCTCGTAAATCTTGTGCATCACGGCGACGGATTGATTCTCTCAAATACACAGGAGTACATGGAGGGAACCGGTGATAACGTTCCTCGGGAATTCGCAAAAAAATTGCACAGGGGAGACTTTTCCATTCAGGCCCATATCGATCTCCATGGCTTCTCCGTGGAAGAAGCACAAGATGCGGTGAACCGGTTTTTGAGAGAGTCGGTCATTTCCGGGAAAAGGGCCGTTTTAATCATTCATGGACGCGGTCTCTCATCACCGGGCGAACCCGTCTTAAAGAATAAGGTCCGCGAGTGGATTACCAGTGGACACTGGCGTAAGTGGGTTATGGCCTTCACAAGTGCCCCGTCATATGACGGGGGTACAGGCGCGACCTACATCCTTCTCCGCAACCGTCCCGTGTCAAAACGCCGGGGGAAAAGACCCACAAAGACGTAGCGAACAGTCTCTTCTCTCTATCGTATCCACATACCCGCCTTAATCGTCACTGCCTTTGAGTTATTGAAGCCTCTCACCGGTCTTATGAGAATCGGCGCAGAAGGGAGAGAAAAAGGACGATGGATGGAGCGCATTACTTCAGAATGCGGTCGATATGCTCATGATAGAGCCTGGATGCATCAAGGTCGTTATGACCGCCGCCAGGTATGGCAACCAGCTCTTTCTTTGTCGTGATCAGCTTCATGAGACGCTCGCTGGAACTGTAAGGGATAATGTCATCCTCCGTTCCATGGATGAGATACACCGGGCAGGAGACATCGGCAATCCACTGATCATTCTGCATCGGATACCGGAGGATCCAATCGATCACGGTCCCCGGGATGAAAGGATAGTGGTACGCCGCAACATCCCGCAGACTGACAAACGGCGACTCCAGAATGAGCGCGCGGGGTTTCGCCGATTTTGCGAGATGAACCGCAATGCCGGAACCGATGGACCTCCCGTAGATCACGATCTGATTTTCGGCATAGAACTTCCGAAGGTAGTCATAGACCACTGCCGCATCCCGGTGCAGCATTTCTTCGTTCTTTATTTTCCCCGTACTCTTTCCGAATCCGCGGTAATCCGGCATGAGGACATCATACCCTCTCCTGGTGAATTCGAGAGCAACATCTCCCCAGCCTTGAAGGTTTCCCGCGTTGCCGTGGAAGTAAAGGATGACACCCCTGGGATTCTCCACCCTGAAATGGAGCGCATGGAGATCAGCACCTTCGACCTGCCAGGTCACTTCGTCGAAACGGGCAGGGAAATTGAATTTGAAGTTCTTCGGGAGCGATGCAGGATGAAAAATCATGCTCTCCTGACCGACATAGAGGAGGCTGCAGCCGAGAGTGAAACCAATGATGATTGCCAGGATAAGTTTTAAAAGCATTCTGATCACGATTCGCACAGACACGTAAACAAACAGTTCTTAAACCGGTTTGATTTACCTTTGATACTTCCTGATAACGGCAGTGACAATCCCTCCGAGCCGCAGTTGAGATTTAGGCCTGATTGTCCGATACCTTGGATTTGCCGCTTCGAGGACTACGTTCTTCCCTTCCTTCCGGAAATATTTTATGGTCCACTCCCCGTCGACTTCGGCAACGATAATATCGCCATTCTTTGGGTCCTTCCCCTTCTCCACGATCACAAGGTCGCCCTCCATGATGCCTTCTCCGGTCATGGAATCTCCGCTGACCTTCAGGAGAAATGACGATTCAGGACGTGTGATCAGATACTCATCAAGGGAAATGATGTCGCGAAGCTCTTCCTCGGCGGGGGAAGGAAATCCCGCGGCAATGGCTCCGACCACGGGCAGGGCGAGAAAACGACGGTCGGGCAATAAAAATCCCCGGGAATCCTTTTCCAGTATACCTTCAGCCAGGAGCCTGTTCATCCAGAAATGGACGACGCTCTTTGAACGCACATCCAGGATATCCATCATCTCCGCGTAGGTAGGCATTCGCCTGTTCTCCCGGAAAAAGGCCACGATCTTGCTCTTCACCGTTTCGACCGTACGTTTTTTTGCCTTCACGATTTTATTGTAATAGAACATTTGTTCTACTGTCAAGAAGAATCTTTACAAAATAACCCAATTGATTTAATGCGGATCGCCGTGATAATTAGTGCGTCGATTTTCCCCCGAGTGAAATATCAGTTATCGTCACGACCATGATGGAACTACTCCTACATGCTCCCGCCTACGTGAAGGTGGGAATTTCCTTTGCCGGCATCCTCCTGGTTAACCGGTTCGGCATACCCCTGGGATTTTCCATACTTCTCTTCTCCGTCCTCCTCTCGCTCTGGTCGGGAACAGGACTGCCGGGACTTATAACACAGGCTGAAAGCTTCGGGAAACCGGAGAACTATCTCCTTCCCATCGTGATCCTCCTCCTGCTGTTCTTCACCGAGGCCCTCACGAAAGCGGGAAGAATGGAACGCACCATCTCAGCCCTCAAGACATGGCTCAAAAGCAGAAAAATGCTCCTGGTAGGGTTGCCGGCCCTGGTGGGACTGCTTCCCATGCCCGGAGGGGCGCTCTTTTCCGCACCCCTCGTTGCCTCAATCGATGATCCGGGAGAGCTTGATGCGAGGCTGAGAACTGCCATCAACTACTGGTTCAGACACATTTGGGAATACTGGTGGCCCCTCTACCCGGGGGTGATACTTGCCGTCAGGTACTCGGAACTGCCCGCTGTGACATTCTTTCTGATTCAGATCCCCCTGACCTTTTCTGCACTGATAGGCGGATACCTCTTCATCCTGAAAATGGTCAAAAGAGAAAATGACGGCCACGCCGAAAAAGGAACTCTTGACCCTGAAGCGGCCTTCTCCGCGCTCATTCCCATAGGCATACTCGTGGTCACATCGATCCTGGGCTCGGCCATCCTCCCGGGGATGGGGTTTGCGGGCACGGTGTCGAGTCTTCTCTCCATGCTCATCGGCCTGATTCTCGCTCTCATCGTCGTGTTCTCCGGAAATCCGTCAGCGTGGTATCCTTCACTGGAAATGCTCAGGAAGTCGGGGACATGGCAGATGGTGATTCTTGTCATCAGTATTTTAGCCTTCTCCTCAACGATCAAGTCACCGCTCGATGCGTCAGATACAACCCTCGTCACACTCATGCGGGATGAGTTTATCAGCAAGGGTATCCCCATAGTAGCCGTGATCATGCTGATACCCTTCATTTCCGGCCTTGCCACCGGCGTTGCCTTCGGCTTTGTCGGGGCGAGTTTCCCCATTGTCTTTGCGCTCATCGGGCAGGACCCGATCCTCAGCGTTACTGCCGCGACAACGGTGTGCGCCTATGCCTTCGGGTACATGGGAATGATGCTTTCTCCCATTCACGTCTGCTTTGTGGTGACCTGTGAATATTTTGGAACGCCCCTGTTCAGAAACTACGGATACCTGATAGGACCAATGGCAACAGTGCTGGCGGCGTCATTGATTCTTTCGGGACTGTATTATCGGTTTTTGTGAATGATTGTGAGAAACAGAGACATTTTCAGATGAAATACCTGAACAAACGCGGCGTGGTGAGACCACTGATGGGACGGTTCGACCGCGGCCGGCACTACCGGCAGGTGCTGGTTATTCCGGCGCTTGCCGAGGCGGAGTATCTCCCCCTCACATTGCAATCCATTTTCTGCAATGAACCGGAGAGCATTTTGAACGACACTCTTGTTCTGGTCGTGGTAAACAACATATCTCCGAAAAAAGACGTATCCTTGAATCAGGGTGAACTCAAAACATACATCGACGACAACGCCGCCACGTTACAGTGGCTCGAAACACAAAGCCGGTCCATTTCTTTCCCGCTCGCCTGGATCGACGCATCCTCTCCCGGGAACGAACTGCCTCCCCGGAGCGGTGTCGGCCTTGCCCGCAAGATTGGATGCGACAGCGCAATCGAGTTTCTCACAAGGTCAAATCAGACAATAAATCTAAGGGAATTAATTATTTTCAGCCTCGATGCGGACACCCTGGTATCCTCCAATTACCTGGAAACCGCCGGAGGCGAACTTCGCAAAAACCGGTGCGGAGGAGGAATCATTTTTTTCACGCACCAGCAGGCGGATACCGCTGACGGTCAGTATGCCATAGATGCCTATGAGAAATTTCTCCACTACTACGTGGACGGGTTACGCTGGGCCAGCTCTCCATACGCTTTTCATACAGTCGGATCCTGCCTGTGTTTTACCGCGGAGGGTTATCTCCGCGCGAACGGATTTCCCGCGCGCTGCAAGGCAGGAGAAGACTTCTACTTCATCAACGAACTTGTGAAGACAAGCGGCGTCTGTGAAATAAGAAACACCACGGTGTTTCCTTCCGCCCGCATCTCCCGGCGTGTCCCGTTCGGTACTGGCAGGCGAATGGCCGACGCACTCCTGAATGATAAAAAGGATTTTTCGGTCTACGATTTCCGGGTGTTTGATTGCCTGCGCGATCTCCTCTCGACAATTTCCGTACACCCTCATGAGAAAGCCGCTCCGATACTGAGCAGCCTGAAGTATCCTGTCACCAGAGACTTCCTGGAACACCGGAAGTTTCCTGTCATATGGGAACGATTCCAGCGACAGTATAAAAGCGCAGATGCCGTGGTTTCTGCATTCCACCGCTGGTTCGATGGATTCGTTACCCTCAAGTATATTCACTGTCTCACAGAAAACGTGTGGCCCCGGCGGCCATTGGAAGAAATTCCCGCATCTGCCTTTTCGCCAGAGCCACAACTACGGGGAGGATAGAGAAGTGTTGTATCAATCAATCTGAGCCCGCCGTACAGGCGGGCGTTTAACTCATCACCCCTGGTATATTCCGGGGATAATCGAATTCAACTCCACCTCAATGCCATGAGCACTCAACACTTCCAGGATGTAATCCAGTCCACCCATTCGATCGGGAACAACTTCCACCGCATCGGGAAGTTCTCGCACCATGAATCCCTTTCCCTTGAGAAGACGTGACGCGGCGTTCAAGTCCTTCACAATCAGCCTGATAATGCCGACATCCGAGGTAAGTGCCAATGGCAAGATTCTCACATTGATCTGCGGATCGTTATATATCCACGCCCCATTCTCAAGGCCGTTTTTCTTCTCAAGGAATATGGGGAAGTATTCGACCTGCACGTCCGATCCTCCTTTCGCTGGGTACGGTATTCGTTCAAAAATCAAAATCCGTCAATCCATCCGACGGAACATTTCTCCTTTTGCACCGCACACCGGACAGATTCCCGGGGCCTCTTTTTCCGACGTATATCCGCAGACAGGACAGACATAGTAAGAATAGTTTTCCTGAGGTTTTCCCAGATTATCCAGAAGTTTCTGATAAAGCCGGGCATGCTCTTTTTCCACCTCGTTCGCAAACCTGAAGGTTCTTTCCGCCACCTTCTGCCCCTCTCCCTTCGCAGTGTCAATCATTCCGGGATACATGCTCTTGAACTCATGAGTCTCGCCGGCAATTGCCTCCTGCAGGTTCTCCTTGGTCGTCTTGATTCCGTCAAGCGCCCTCAGATGGTTGTGAGCGTGAATTGTTTCGGCCTCCGCCGCCGCCCGGAAGAGACGGGCTACCTGCGGATACCCTTCCTGATCCGCTTTGGCCGCAAAGGCCAGATATTTACGGTTTGCCTGAGATTCGCCCGCAAATGCCTCTTTGAGATACTGTTCCGTCTTCGCCATTTTGTTACTCCTCCTGTATATTATTTAAGTCTCTGTTCCGAAAGATGAAGGTGGTCCGTCTCGATTTCCACCAGTGCTTCGAAAATCTGCTTTATCCTGGGACTCTCAGATTCGCCCGCCGCCTTTTTATAAAAGGCAATAGCCCTCGTTTCTCTCGCATGTGATTCCTTCAAGTTCTCCACATTCTCAGTATGGCACACCTCGCTCATCGAAGGAACGGACGCAAGCTTCAATATCTTCCTCCATATCGCTGCATGTTCCGCTTCAATCTTACCCAAAGCCTTGAACAACAGTTTCCCCTCGCTATTATCCGTTTTTTCAGCCGCACAGAAGTAAAAGGAAGAATTACTCACCTCCACTCCCAGTGCATACTGAGCATTGGCCTTATCCTTCTCGCTGAGCGTCACGTCAAAGCTCACCACCGCATCCTTTGCCTCTTTGATGAAGGGCTGATGTGCGCCGCAGAAAGGGCAATTCTGCGGGGGAGCGCTCCCCACATACGGGTCTCCGCATATAATACATCGCCATAGTTTAACCATCCTCAAACCTCCTTATATCCGTATTCATGATTCATACAAAAATTACCAAGGTGTTCAACCCCATTACCTCACTGTCCGTTTCTTTTGACACTTCGGGCAAATTCCATAAAAATCGACATGATTTCCGATAATTTCGTAATTACATCTTTCATTTTCCAACAGCGTGAGTTTAAAATCCCGGTGGACATCCGTAATCTCTTTACATCGGAGACATATTAAATGATGATGCGGTTTCATGTTCGGATCAAAACGCTTCTTCTCGGGGTCAATGACAAGTTCACGAACCTGACCGGTTTGCCTTAACACTTCAAGGGTATTGTATACAGTGGCGACGGACATCATCGGGTACCTTTCGGAAACCGCCTTGTAGATATCAGACGCAGAAGGGTGAGTCTTTCTCCCCTCGAGGTATTCAAGAATCGCAAGCCTCTGGGGGGTAATTTTCATGGCAGCGGGTTCTTTTTTCGTTCGGTCAATCATATGTAATAATCATTCTTAATTTGAAATAATTATAAATTAAGAATTCCTCCTGTCAAGTATTTTTTTCTTTCCGCCGATAAAATGTTTCCCGACACTTTTCCCCACCACCCACACGTGATTCAAGCGACGTGATTCAAGCGATGTTGACATGACGGGTAATTTCGCCTATATTTCACCTCCAGACATTTTCTTCCACCGTAATGGCATTTTACACAGAGTATATTTCTTTCTCACGAACAGGAGACAATATGAAACATTTGAATCATTCATTGAACCACGTAGAATTAAAGGACAAAAATCTCGAGAAATCCATTCAGACTCAAGTGAAGGAACTGAAGAAAAAGGGCATAGAATTTGTAAAATACCAGTTCACGGACATGCAGGGAAACATCAGAGAAGTTACCCTGACCGTAGAGCAGATCAGGGGAATCGGTACAACGAGCGTGGACGGATCTTCCGTATTCGGCAAGATTATCCCGCCGACGGAAAGCGACATGCTGCTCATGCCCGATTTCTCCACGCTCATTCCTATTCCATGGTCAAAGGACACGGCAAGAGTTATATGCAATGTCTTTTATCCGCCTGAAAAGGAAGACAAGGAAATGATCCCCTTTGAAGGCTGCGGGAGGAGTATCCTGTCGAGCGCTGAACGCTCCATGAATCACGTACTGAAAAAGCGCCTTGCACAGATATTTCCCGGGGCAAAAATAGGCAAGCTACATGCCCACTTCGCACCTGAAATTGAGTTCCTGTTGATCAACGGTGATTACGATCAGACAAAAATTCACTTAGACCAGAATCTGGAAAATAACCATTATTTCGTGCCACCGCAGAAAAAAACAGACGATGTGATGAAGGAAATCACCAGGGGATTGGGATTGATGGGATTAAAAAAGGAAAAATTCCATACCGAAGTATCCACCTTTCAGTTTGAAATCGGTATCGGCCACGGGAACGTCCTGCAAATTGCCGATGCGACAATGACGATAAAATATATCATTGAAAACGTAGCCCAGACCCATGGGCTCAAAGCCTCATTTATCCCGAAATTCAACAGAAAGGTGAACGGTAGCGGCATGCACGTCCATCAAAATCTGGCGGCTACCGTGGAAGGGAAAGAGGTCAATCTGTTTTTCGACGCATCCTCGGAGGATGGTCTATCCCACACCGGAAGAAACTATTTCGCCGGACTTCTCACATATGCGAGCGAAATTACGGCCATCACGAATCCCCTCCCTATCTCCTACAAGCGCCTCGTCCCCGGCCGGGAAGCGCCGACCTACATCTCCTGGGATTGGCTCAACAGAACGGCCCTGTGCAGGGGACATTCCAAAGGGATAAGAAAGGTGAGAGTGGAGTACCGTTCGCCCGATCCCAAATGTAATCCCTATCTTGCTTTTGCGGCAATGCTCTCCGCCGGTCTCGCCGGTATCGAGGAGGATCTGGAACTCCCTCCCTGTGACAACAGGAACTTCTACACGGACCATACGGGGGTTAAGGAATTACCCGGCAATCTGGGAGAGGCTTTAGAGATAATGGTACGAAGCGCCATGCTCAGAAAGCGGATGGGAAACTTTATCATCGACACTCTCTACGAACTTGGAAGGGACCTGTGGAGGGAATACTGCCAGGAAGTCAGTGATATTGATATAAGACACTACTTCTAAAACTATTGTCACCTCTTCATTCCGTTGCGGTATGGAAATCGAAATCATGTTGAGCCCGAACATCAATAAAGCGCGTAACCTCAAAAAGTTGTCAGTAATACTCATCATATTCGGATTATCGACACCGGCATTCTCCGGCGACATGTACAGGTGGGTTGACAGAGAGGGAACCGTTCACTACTCCGATGAGCAGCCGGAAGGGATAAAGGATCATCAAACCATCAAGGTCCAGAAACCCTCGCCGCAAGACGACATTTCACCAGGGGGAAAAACCGCATCGGATAAAAAGAGAAAATCACCCGGTTCATCAGATAGAAAATCTGATACCTTGCGTAAAATTGAAAATTTCACAATCGTTCAACAGGAACGGAAATGGTGCGCCCTGGCGAGTATGGAAATGATTGCCCGATACTACGGTTACAACATCGATCAGATGCAGATATCCATAGAATCCGACACGCCAATCGAACGGGGAATGACCCTGAGCGCGATCTTAAAATATCTGGATCGGCTGAAGATTCTGATGCTTAACGTTGCACACCGGCACGGAGGCGATATTGAAGAAATCAAACGATACATCGATAATAATATACCCGTAATCTGGCTCCATTATGCACCGGCCGGCCGGGGATGGAGTCCGCACGTGGCGGTGGTAATAGGATATGACGACACCGCCAGAAGAATGGTAATCGCAGAACCTTCGTGCGGTTGTGAAATGATGCTTCCCTATCGCGAGTTTTTGCGGTGGTGGCAAAAAACTGATAACCTGATGGTCATCGTCACTTCCCGATTATAAATGGAATTTAAGTACGGCCTCGAAGATCGCCCTCCTCTCTGGGAAGCCGTGATGGTCGGTCTGCAGTGGTGCGCTCTTGCAGTACCCTTCATGATTATCCTCGGTAAGGTTGCCAGCGCAGTTCACACAGCCGACCCGGAATACCAGACGGTGTACCTACAGAAAACCGCCTTCGTCATGGCCGCTTTTCTCATTCTTGAAATATTCCTGGGGCATGGTTTCCCGCTGGTTATGGGACCGTCGGCGATAATTCTCATCGGCATCATATCCAGCCAGGGATTCGACATACATACCATATACACGGCAGTGGCGAGCGGGGGACTGATTCTGGCACTTTCAGGAATCACAGGTCTTTTCGGCTATCTTCAGCCACTTTTCACACGCCGGGTTGTAGGAGTGGTTCTCCTGTTGATTACCTTCACCCTGATGCCGACCATCCTGAAACTCATTTCAGGCCCGAAAGACGCCTCTTCACAGACTCACGTCATATATGCCCTCATCCTCATCTCTGCAACCCTGATTTGCCACCGGTTCTTCAAGGGAATATGGAAATCCCAGCTGATCCTGCTATCAATGGCAGCGGGAAGTATTGTTTATTTCATACTCGTGCCGGAGAATCTCTCTTCGGGACCGATATTCGCATTGAAACCGCTTTCCTCTTTTTTCCGCGATACGATCATCGACCTGTCTTTCGACACGGGACTCTTTATCTCCTTTCTTGTATCCTTTGTTGCCCTGTCGATCAATGATATCGGTTCGATCCAGTCAATAAACGCGTTTACAAAGTCTGAGAACATTGTGTACAGGCTCAACCGCGGCATTTTTTTTACCGGTCTTGCGAACGTTGCTTCCGGTTTATTCGGAGTAATCGGACAGGTAAACTATTCCATAAGCGTCGGCGTTGTGACCGCCACGGGCTCCCTGTCACGATTCACCCTTATTCCGGCAGCACTCTTCCTTTTACTGATCTCTTTTTCCCCTATGATGATAGGATTTCTGGGAGCTGTACCCCCGGTGGTGATCGGGAGCGTCATGTTATACGTTCTCTGTACCCAGGTATATGCCAGCCTGATTGTGGCATTCGACACACTGGGAAAAATAACCTTTAGGGAGGGAATGATCGTGGGGATACCCCTCATCGTTGCAACGATAATAGCCTTCATGCCATTCAGCTTCTTTCATAACGTCCCCCACACACTACAACCTGTCGTCAGCAACGGTTTCGTGATGGGATTCATTACCCTCCTCGTTCTTGAACACGGAATATTCAGAAAAAGAGATTAAAACGGCGAGAGGATAGTGTGACGGCTGAAAAAAAGGAGACCGAATAGGCCGATATCGCCGCTCACTCAAGAGCCCCCTCAAAAGAGAGGAGACTCTTGAGTACTCACGGAATATATCTATTAACGGTACAGATAAAAAATAGTGAGGGCTATTTCACTTTCGCGATCTTGCTGTCTATGGCGGCGTTGAATTTCTCTGCATTGATTACGAACCGCTCATGGGTCGCCTCGGATATCTTGTCAACATCATCGTATGCTTCCAATGAGAACGTCAATTTACGACCCTCCATCTTTTCCAGCTTGCCCTTGACCGTGATTGTCATTCCCGCAGGGGTTGCTGCGGTGTGACTCATATTCATGCCGATGCCTACCGTCTGCTCCTTAGGCCAGTCTAAATGGGGATTAAGCGCCTTGATACAGGAAAACTCGTACAGCCCCACCAAAAAGCCTGTGGCAAATACCTTTGGCATGACCTGACCTTCTTCGATTTCCGGGTAAAGGTATGGTACAGTCTTGTTTTCCGGAACCTTGAACTTAAACTCAACAGTCAGACCGGGTTGCAGGGAATCTTTCATGGCGTACCTCCTGAATGTATTTTGCATTTCCGCGTGAGGCAATAAAGCGAATTTTCCCCCATAAGTCAAACATAAAATATTCGTATTTACGTTCCTGATTGTTCGTCCGCAACAGACCTCAACTAAACCAATACCTGAAGACATTGAGAAAAACATGGAATCACACGCTCCAGTTCTTACCGGTATCAGATATTCAGAAGTCTCCAGAATTGAAGAATGAGGTGGGTTAACTGAAGGTACCCTTCGCCTGTTCGATTTTATGAGTCAGAAGATTTCGGTGATTTTCCGTCTGGACAGTAATTTCTGTAACTAATGTCTTGAAGTCATGGTCCGTCGTTTTCAACATATCCGCATATTTTGATTCCAGAATGGAGAGTTCCGTGTCGCGGGATATAAACAAAGCCTTTTTCTTATCGAAATCACCTTTTTTCAACTTTTGAACGTTGTTTTTTACACCATTGATGGCGGTATTGATGGCAACGGTGTTGATAGGTCTCGCGATCTCAAAAATCCCGGGATTTTTACGTAAACGCCCGGCCATGCTTTTAATAAATTCCACATGACAAATTTCCGCCTCAGCAAGACCTGACCAGAAAGGTTTATCCTCCTGCCATATCTCACCGCACGTCTTATAAAATTCCGATATCGCCAACTCGAGTTCCGCCATTGCCTCCATGACCTTCAAGATATTATTCACATCGGCTGGTCCCATAAACTCCCCCCATTGGATAGTCAATTAATATAGTATAATTTCTCACAAATCAACTGCTTCCCTATCAATGCTGCCTCCATCGGGCGGTGAATACCTTCGTATTGTTTCTGTGATATATGAATGCCGAATAACGCATGATTTCCAAAAGCTCCGTGTTTTATTATCTCGTGATCACCGGAATAATTCAAGGAGATATCATACATGAGGTATCCCTAATTACCATAAATGAAAATATACTGTGTGCAGTTTTCTCTTCGCCGCCATTTGACAGGTTATATGAAACGGTGTAGATTCCAGAACAATCCTAAGTAAGAATGAATGTGAAATTCTGTGTTTATTGTCAGTATGTGCACAAAATTTAGGGTTCCATCAAATCCGGCAACGATTGAGAGGTAAGGAGGGCAATAGTGAAAAATGCATTTACTGTTAAGGGGAAGCGTGTGGCGCTGGCAGGCTTTTT
>VGTB01000042.1 GCA_016874835.1 Deltaproteobacteria bacterium
ATCATCTTCACGACGAAACCCCCGGAGAAGAAAGCTGCCTGATCTCCGGGTAATAAAACCTTCACACTCAAGGCGCTCCGGGAATTACACCCGGAGCGCCTCATTTTTTGATGGCTTTTCCGTCTTCATTAGTGAGTACTATTCATGACCAATGAAGCATGGCATGCAACGGAAGCGGCACTTGTTTTAAGGGAGTTGAACACCGATCCTCATAGGGGTCTTTCTTCTCAAGAGGCAAAAACTCGACTCGAAAAGTACGGCCACAATGAATTGAAAAAGGAGAAAAAGGGCTCCCCTTTTGTTCTTTTCATTAACCAATTCAAAAACACCCTTATTATCATCCTTATTATTGCGATAGTTTTATCGGCGCTTATCGGCGAAGTGATCGATGCCGTGATCATTGGAGCCATCGTTATTTTCTGCGCTGTTCTAGGATTTATTCAGGAATACCGGGCCGAACGTTCTCTTGAGGCGCTGAAAAAGATGCTCTCACCGACAATAACCGTATTGAGGAACGGCAATGAAGAAGAGATTCTTTCCAAGGAGCTCGTTCCTGGAGACATTTTACTCCTTGAGGCAGGAGACAGGATTCCTGCAGACGCCCGTCTGGTAGAAATTCACTCCTTAAGATGTGACGAAGCGCCCCTCACCGGAGAATCCATTCCCGTTGGAAAGGACGTGCTCCCACTATCAGAGGTAGTGCGGGTAAGTGATAGGAAGAACATGGTTTTTACGGGAACTACCGTTGCCTATGGAAGAGGAAAGGCTGTTGTTACAGCAACAGGAATGAATACAGAATTCGGTAAAATTGCCGAGGAGGTGACGTCCGTTGAAGCCGAGAAAACTCCCCTGGAGAAAAGGACCGAAGAAATCGGCAAGTGGCTTGGCATTATAGCCATCGGTATCTGTTTTACCGTTGCCGGAATCAGTGTCATAAGAGAGCTCATGGTGGGAAAGCTTGATTTTCAATTTATCGTAACCATGGTGATGTTTACCGTAGCTTTAGCCGTCGCGGCGGTTCCCGAAGCGCTCGCCGCTATCGTGACGGGGGCACTCGCCATCGGTATGCACCAGATGGCGAAAAACAATGCCCTTGTAAGAAAAATGCCTGCCGTTGAGACCCTTGGATGCACCACAGTGATATGTTCCGACAAAACCGGGACCCTCACAAAAGGCGAAATGACCGTGAGGAGACTTTTTACGGGAGGCAGTTTCATAGAAGTTACCGGGGCAGGATACATACCCGAGGGAAACTTCAGGGGACCCGGAGTATCCCCCGTTGCTGAAAGTAAATCCCTCCGATTACTCCTCCAGGGTGGGCTCTTATGTAATGACGCCGTTTTGGATACAAAAGATGGGAAATGGTTTATCAAAGGCGATCCGACAGAAGGTTCCCTCATTGTCTTGGCAGAAAAGGCACGCATACGCCAGGCTGAGACTCGGAACGCCAATCTGAGAGTTGACGAAATTCCTTTCAGCTCCGAGAGGAAAAGGATGACTACCATTCACCGGAGGAAAAGCGGGGAGAAAATTGCATTCATGAAGGGAGCTCCTGAGGTTGTCTTGACTTTATGCACCGCTTTCTTAGAAGGAAACGAATACAAAGCTTTCGCAGAGGAGGACAGAACTCAAATTTTAAAAGCAAATGAAGAAATGGCCAAGAATGCACTCAGGGTTCTCGGCATTGCGTACAGAGAGATTCCCGCTGACATAGCATTAACCGAAGCATCCGTCGAACATGATTTTGTATTCTTAGGCCTGGTGGGAATGATTGACCCACCGAGAGAGGAAGCGATAGAGGCAATTAACATATGTAAACAGGTACATATCAAACCTGTAATGATCACGGGAGACCATAAGCTCACCGCCGTTGCCATCGCAAAAGAAATGGGCATTCACAAAGAAGGCGATATCGTGTTGACGGGTGAGGAACTGGAGAAAATGCCGGAAGAAGAATTCGAGAATATTGTTGGTAAGACAAGTGTATATGCCCGAGTGTCACCCACGGACAAGTTAAAAATCGTCAAGGCATGGAAAAATAAAGGTGAAGTAGTAGCCATGACGGGTGACGGCATCAACGATGCTCCCGCGTTGAAACAGGCCGACATAGGAATCGCCATGGGCATTACAGGCACGGAGGTGACAAAAGAAGCCTCGGACATGGTACTCAGTGATGACAACTTTGCCACGATCGTCATGGCAATTGAGCGTGGCAGGTGGATCTACGATAATATAAAGAAATATCTCACCTATCTCCTCAGATGCAATATAACGGAGGTGGTGGTTATCGGTGGAGTGGTGCTTGTGATGGGACCTGAATATCTTCCCCTCCTCCCGGCGGCCATTTTATATATTAATCTGGCGACCGACGGACTCCCGGCGCTTGCTCTGGGTGTGGCACCACCCGACCCGGATATCATGCAGCGACCGCCACGAGACCCGAACGAAAGCGTCTTTTCGTGGGATGTCTGCACTTTCATCTTTCTCGCATTGCTTATTGAAATTCCCTTCTTCTTCTTACTGTTCTTTCACGAACTTGATGATATCACACACGCAAGAACGGAAATGTTTTTTCTATTTATCATTATAGAAATCATCATCGCCCTCAACTTTCGTTCTATGCGATACAGCATCTTTAAGGCGCCTCCCCATAAATGGCTCCTTATCGCTGTTACCTGGGAGGTTGTACTTATTGCGGTATTAATCCAGATACCGTCAATACGCGATGCCTTCGGCATAATGATTCCTTCCCTGCGTGATCTCGGAATAATCTTGATTTTCGGTGTAATTGTATTTCTCGCTATGGAAGCGAGCAAGGTGATTCTAAGGAGAAAAGTGCTGGCGGGAAGAAAAATTACTGCGTAGCAATCGTCTCTCCTTCCACGGTAAAGATACTTTCACATTATGCGGTCGTATCGCTGGTCGCCAATTGGGCTGAACCGATTCGTGCTATCACAATATTGCATCTTCAGGCCCACGTAAATATCGAAAAACTCCCGCTAAATCAATGCATTGATATTTGCCGTTGACTGATTCACTGAAATGTAAAGCATGAGGGATAAAAAATCAAAGGGTGGAACTATATGAAAGAGTAGCGTTTCCGATGCCGCAGACCCTTGCCGTTCCTGGACCTGGATTCATCGCTACCCGTCTCGATACGCCGACGGGTATACTCTTCGGGAAGCTCATGTGTTTTTTCACGAAAGGAAAGATCAATCCTCTCATCAGAGCGGCAGGAATATCGGCCTATCCAATGGCAGCTATGTTCGTCCAGTCGGAAGGACGGAAATACGATGACAAAAACTGGCTGCTGATGCATGCTATGGGCGCAAGCACAGGCGGTCAGATAGGACCCGTAATGGCCGCCGCGATCATGCTGTCCGTCTTGAAAGGCATGGGCATCGGCTGATCTACTGAATCTCGCAGCAGCATACCCCAAGTCCAAATGCCTTTCCTCGCTATGGAGACACGCATGAACTCCTTGAACGAAGCTACCTTCCTCGCCCTCATTTCTTTGATGATGCCATCACACCAACGATCATGTGTGTCACGGAAGAAGTGAGAAGAGTTTTTCCTATTGACCACATTGTCAGAATCTCGCATAGAAAGAGTCCCCGGCGAAATCGTTTACCGTAGTCTTTCTATGCAGAATGCTCATCGTTTTAAAGACTGCCAGCATGCCTTGCCAATTTCCCTTTTCTTCCGAAGGGAATCCCAAGTTTTTTCATTCTGCTCCTCAAGGTATTTGCATTGATCCCGAGGATAGCAGCTGCTCCGGCAGAACCATGAACGACGCCGTTTGTCATTTTCAGAACCTGCTGAATATGAACGGCGGTGACGTAGTCAAGGTTGAGTGATCGATGCGACACCTCTGCAGGCGCTGACGGATGCTCGCTTATGAACGTATCGGTCAACATCCCGAAATCCAGAGGTTCTCCTTTTTTCAAAATCAACTCTCGCTCCACAACGTTTTCCAACTTCCTGAGATTCCCCGGCCAGTGATAATCCATCAGACGGTCAATCGCCCTGGGGGATAGTTCGGGAACGGTAGGCAACTTTAGATGTTTCACTTTCTTATTGATAAAATAATAGACTAATGAGGGAATATTCTCTTTTCTCTCCCGTAGAGGGGGGACCCTGATGGGAAAGACATTGACGCGGAACCACAGGTCCTCACGGAATTGATTTGCCTTTACCATGTCTTGCAGGTTTCGGTGGGTTGCGGCAATTACCCTTATATCTACGGGAATGGGTTTTGTACCCCCTACCCGCTCGATTTCTTTTTCCTGCATTATGCGCAACATCCTGATTTGTGCATGTAGCGGCAATTCTCCAATCTCATCCAGAAAGATGGTCCCCTGATTGGCGCGCTCGAAGCGCCCGCGCTTTTTACTCGATGGCACCGGTAAAGGCCCCCTTCTCGTGCCCGAAAAGCTCGCTGCATGCAATACCCTGGGATCGGAAGGCATTGAGACAGGAAGTAGCCCGAATCGTCAGGAATTTTTAGAAGAAATACCCGTACTTTCTCTGAGAGAAAGATACGTGTCTGCTTCGGGTTGAGAAGAAGAGATGGAAATCACGGGAATAGACGTGCATCCGCCCGAGCACGTTCAATCCTGTACATATTCTTACAGTCCCAGATCCTCATTGATGAGAACAATTTTTATCCTCTCTTTGGGAAACGATTTTTCGGTGATAGTCCACACATTGCAGATTCTGTCCGGGCTCTTGCAGTCCATGCAAAAGGATGTCCTGATGCACGGCGTCTTGAAAAGGGGATGGCGAATGGCGTTTATCGGTGCGGCATACTCTTTTACTCTTCTCATGGCTTGATTGAGATCTTCGACGATCTTGTTGCGTCCTGCGGTAATCACCACGTGTTTTGGACCGAAGGCAACAGCTGCGACACGGTTTCCCACCATGTCCAGATTCACCAGTTGCCCCGTCTGTGTTACGGCGTTGGTCCCCGTGAGGAAGAGATCGACCAGCAGTGCCTGCCTGCGGCGCTCTATGATTTCCTCGCG
Organism: Deltaproteobacteria bacterium; assembly: GCA_016874835.1. GTDB lineage: Bacteria > Desulfobacterota > Syntrophia > Syntrophales > UBA2185 > VGTB01. The sequence goes on from VGTB01000042.1 coordinate 5,025, forward strand.
CGGAAGGCTCGCATCAAAAGTCACCAACACATCGTAGTGAGGCTCACGCATTAGAATGTCGATGACACCCGTTTCGTGGAGGGTCATGGAGTCTCCCCACGATATGGTCTTAGGCCCGATTGCCGGGATGATCTCGCTGAGAATCAACTCTGCGGCATGATGAGAACTCTCTGCCAGGAAAACCTTAAAGTTGTTTGCCTGCAGGGCCTTCTTACACTTCTCGAGCCTCAAGCTCCAGAATTTACCAATGGGACCGGACATATCGCGTGAGAGAACCAGTGATTGATTTATCTTTCATGGGAGATCCTTCGGGACTACAATACCCTTTTCCCGGAAAAACTTATAACCGGTAACACAGTTCCCAAAACAGAGGATATTAAACCCACAACAAGTATGCCGTGGGCTATTCGGCCCCCGAACATGGTTCCTTTCGCATACTCGTCGTTGACATGAACGGGATTTTCATCACCCGATATCCGTGCAAACGTTTTGATGTCCTCATCGCCGATACGTTTGGTTCACGTTGCCTCTTCACCAATAGTAGACCGTTTCAGAAACTGCCCGCCTTGTGTTCGATTTACCCGACGTACATTTCCGGAACAAAACACCAGCAAAAGAGGGATTGTCTCTTCTATTTTTTCCTCTTTGTCTCCCTCTGTTCTACGGGTTCCGCCATAAGACTAAAGACAGATTTGAGGGGAGACAAAGGTGGTAACGATTTCTTCGCCTGATCGGCAAGGTTTACACTGAGATCAAGCCATCTTTCGAATTGCTCATCCACCGAGCTTTTGAAGGCCAAGTAGTTTTTAATGATTTGCTGCAAATACTTTTCGAAAAATTCACTGAGAACCGTTTCACCAAATTGAATCATTAAATGAAGAAGCGGAACAGGCAAAAGAAAGTTTTTCTTTCTTGCTTCTTCCAGGATAATCTGGGTGAGCGTAAAAGCCGTCACATCGTCCCTTGTCTTTACATCAATAACCTCTACCTGTCTTCCCTGTTTAATCACTTCAGATAAATGATTGAGGGTGACATAGGTATTCTTTTCTGTATCGTAGAGCCTCCTGTTGTTATATTTCTTGATTATCAGTTTGTCGGTCATATTTTTTTAATCCTTTCAAATTATCTTTATCAGGACTCATCAATTTTTTCCGTGCGATAGTTTTACATCGCAGCCAGTTACACAACCTGTTTTTTTACGCTGAGGTATTTTATACCTCATAATATGACACATTGCAATAATTAATTTGCGTCAAGATATTAATGAACGATAAGCTATTCGTTAAACTATTGAATTATAATAATTAACCTGAATTGATCAATAGGGCCGCAATATTGAAAAATATATTGCAATGCAACATTTTTCTTGACAAGTAAAAATTCGTGTGTATAATGCACACAACTGTATCGAAAAAATAAAAAAATAAGGAGAAAAAACATGGATGTAAAACAAATTGCAAAACAGACTTTTGATTTCTACAGATCCACATTCAACAACACATTTAACGCCATGATGATGCTGCAGGAGCAGACCCAGAAAGTCATCGATATGTACCTGGAGCAGACGACCGGATTCCCCGAAGAGGGCAAAAAAGCCATTAACGAATGGATCACGGCGTATAAGAAAGGGAGTGCGGATTTCAAGACCGCCATAGACGAAAGTTTCAAACGTGTGGAAGGTTTCTTCACAGAACCCGTAAAAGGCAAAAAAGCATAATAAAGGAGGATGTACACATGCAACCGAGACAGATACTGAAACAGATGATCGATTTGAACAAGGCCGCTTTCGATAACGCCTTCAATAATATGGTCCTATTGCAGGAACAGATGGAGAGAGTGGTAAACATGTTTGTCGATCAGTCTACGACGATGACCGAAGAAGCGAAGAAGGCAATCAAAGAATGGGAAGTAATTTATAAGAAAGGGTTTGAAGACTACAAACGTACCGTTGACGAAAATTTTAAACGAGTGGAATCATTTTTCCAGCAAGGTAAGTAAGCGTGACACTCATAAGTCCAATACATAAGGAGCAGGACATGGACAATACACAAAGTTCCAATTCGTCCAATGATCTGTGTAATTTAATGATTTCTATTCCGTGGAAACTGATGGACATGAATGTAAAAATGATCATGTCTTCAGCAGAACTGATGAAGGCCGCGCAAACATACATAAACGGGATTTACGGTTATTATTTTAATTTTATGACGCCCTTCTGGATCGCATTGAACTCATTTCTCTCCATGGAGAAAATCAAATTCGTCCAGCATAAACCGGATGAGACTTCCAGGGATTACCTCGATCTCCTCCACTTCAATCTCCAAATTACGAAAAAAGGTCTGCTCAGCACACTGAGAACGATAAATGATTTTCATGCCCAGGAACTTGAAAGATCCATTTCCTCGTTGTTAAATACACTATTTGACCGGAAAGGAGAGGATATTTCCGCCTACACGGAACGTTTGTCCAGGCTCACGGAATTACTGACTTACCATTATCCGCAAGTGATTCGTGACATCGAACCGGAATTCGGCTTTCATTTTGATGACGGCAATTACATAAAAGTAGCCGAGACAGACAGGTTTTATCTTTATCAGGTTCTTCCCCGTGATAAGAAAATAAAGGTCAGGGAGGAAGGGAAACCAATCATAATCATTCCTCCTTATGTATTGGGCGCATCAATCCTCGCCTTCCTGCCCGGTGAGGATAAAAGCTATACCCACTGCTTCGCAAACCAGGGTATCCCAACCTATATCCGAATCATGAAGGATTTTAACGACACTCCTGCTGTACAAACGATCACCGGCGAGAATGATTGCCTTGACACACGGCATTTCTGCGAAATAATCAAGACAAGGCACGGAAGACCGGTGACACTGAATGGCTTTTGCCAGGGCGGTTTTAGTGCCGTCCTGAATTTGCTCACCGGTGGGCTGGACGGTTTAGTGGATGCGTTCATTACCTGTGTTGCACCGATGGATGGTACCCGCAGCAAGGCTCTCGTGGAATATTTGGAACACATCCCGGAACGATTCCGGGATCTGGGATATGCATTGAAAACCCTGCCAAACGGCAACCGGGTAGTAGACGGAAAGGTAATGAGCTGGGTCTACAAATTGAAAAGCATGGATCGGGAGGCTCCGATATTCACCTTTTATCGAGATTTAATGATGTTTGACAAGCAAAACGCCAAAGAGATCGAGATCACCAAAACGGCGGCAGCCCTCAATTATTGGCTCGTCTATGAGCGCAATGATCTTCCCCTGGCGATCACGCAAATGAGTTTTGATTCCTACACCAAACCTGTGAATAGCGAAGGTATACTGCCCGTAAAGCTTTTTGGACGGGAACTGAATTTCACGCGTTTAAAAGAAATGAAGATCAAGTGGCTTCTCTGCTGTGCAGAAGAAGACGATCTGGTGGACAGGGAGTCAGCACTGGCACCTCTTGATTTCGTCGATGCGGAGGTTACGGTCTTTCCTAAAGGTCATGGAGCCATCGCTACCTCCTGGTCTCTTCCTACATCTGAATACGCCCTGCATAAGCGCTTCAAGGATGGAAGTCGCGGCCCCGTCCGTTTTCAGTTGGACCTCGACAAGGAGAGAAAGTAGAGGAGAATATTCATGGATAAGAAATTTCTCGAATTCTGGGGAAATTACCTTCTGAATGCGGCCAGGGGACAGGAGCATTTGGACAACATGAACAGATTGATCCGCGAGGGGTTCAAAGATTTTGAGCAGCAAATGAGTCTGTTCCGGAAGTGCTATGGCCTTGATCGTGAATCGGAATCGTTACCACACTATATGGAGATGTGGTCAAAGGCGGTATCTGATTTTCAGAATTCCTATAAGGAATTTCTTGGCCTCATGGGATGGGTTTCCAAGGAAGAATATCTTGACCTGGCAGAAAAATATGAGGCATTGAAGGAAAAGTCAGCTTCCCAAGAGGAAACGATCCGCCACCTGAAGATAAAGACCGCCGCGAGTGATGTCGATCAGGGAGAGGCCGTAAAAGGGTTCGAAGTGCTCATGAAAAAACAGTCCGAGCAGTTCCAGGAATTGATGAAATCCTTTGGCCAATTATATGAGGAGCCCACGAAAAAAAAGAAGGCAAAAAAATGAATATCAAGATTCGTCGAGAAGTGTTATCATAATATGTAACAATTGCATGAGATACTACTCCGCACGAACGCAGTGCGACAAACGGAATTCTAACCTCTGACTCATGAACAGCAGCATTATGACGCGGGCATGAGATTCTCGAAAAGTTGTTCACCATTATTTTAAATCCTGACTCAAAAATTTTTAACAATACTGGCAATTACTTATTTATGGAGCTATGATAGTAACCATTCAAAAGAGAGGGGACAATGGAGAAGGAAGAGAAAGAAAAGAGTATGCCACACAACGTTCTTCTTGAATCCTGGACCAAGGCATCCATGGAGTTCTGGAAATCCGCGGCGAGCATGTGGCCTGCCGCCTTCGGCGGGACTCCGACCGCATCCGGCTCGGCGGGAGAGGGAGGCGCGGATACGGGTGCCGAGGATCCTCTGAGAATGTTCCGTGAGATATGGCAGACGTTATTTTCTCTTGTCATTACGCCCCAAGCCGGGGATTCTCATCCCGTGAGTTCTTTTTACGAAGGAATGCTGAAGCTGTCCCAGCCCCTGTGGACCGGATATTTTCAGCTTCAAAAACTGTGGATGGAAGGGGTGGAAAAAGGTGAACCTCGTACAGATCTCGAAGGGTTTGAAAATTTAGCCCAAAAGATCACGAAGACTTGCTTTGACATGTATGAGAAAGAATTCGGACAGATACTCAAGATGCCTCAGCTGGGACTGACGCGTGTCTATCAGGAAAGGGCGAATAAAACCATTGAAGAGTTTACCCATTTTCAGAGGGCCCTGACCGAATTCATGCAGCTTTTATTGGTTCCTATGGAGAAGGCCTTTAATGCAGTGCAAACGGAAATTAAAAATTTTGAGAAACAGGGGAGAGATGCACTCAAGGATCCCAAGGCCCATTATCAGTTGTGGATAAAAACAATGGAAGAGCACTATATGGTTCTCCTGAGGTCTCAGGAATATACAGAAGCACTGGGAAATACCATGAAAGCCCTGCACGATTTCCGGCTTTCGAGATCGCAGCTTTTTATGGATCTCCTTCAGGATTTGCCCATCCCGACAAACAGGGACATGGATGAACTTTACAGGGATCTGTACCTTTTGAAAAAAAGGGTAAAAGAACTTGAAAAGAAGGTGAAGAGCTATGAAAGATGAAAAGGATGCACGCATCGGAGATGTGATGGCTCCCTTCAAGATGGCCGGTGACCTTGTTTTTGCGAAGGTTATGGGAGACACGGCCAAACTGTATAATTATTTGAGAGATGCCCGCGACGTGCTGCTCAGTCCGATGAAGACGGATATCGCCACGACCCCTTATGATGTGGTGTACGAGGAAGACCGGGTCAAACTCAAGCACTACAGACCGGTAACAGAAATCCGGCTCAAAACACCCCTGCTGGTTGTTTACGCTCAGGTGAACCGTGAAACCATGCTGGATCTGCAGCCGGGCCGGAGCGTCGTGGAGACCTTCCTCAATGCAGGGATCGATGTGTATATGATCGACTGGGGATATCCCACACGCAAGGACAGATACCTGACACTCGATGATCACATCAACGGGTATATCGACAATGTCGTGAATTTTACCCTTGAGAAGCACAATATCCCCAAGCTTCACCTCATGGGCATCTGCCAGGGCGGCACCTTCTGCGTTGTCTATACCACGTTGCACCCGGGGAAGATTAAGAACCTGATCACTACCGTGACGCCGACCAACTTTGACACGGATGCGAGCCTTTTAAATATCTGGGCACGTGCCCTCAACCCGGACGAACTGGTTGAGACCTATGGAAATATTCCGGGAGATATCATGAATCTTGGATTTCTCCTCCTTAATCCGGCACGCCTGATGATTGATAAATATGTAGGCTTTCTTGAGAATGTGAACAACAAAGATTTCGTGGAGAACTTTGTCCGCATGGAGAAATGGATATTTGATAGCCCTGACCTGCCGGCGGAGACATTCCGTGAATTCATCACGAATTTCTATAAGAAGAATCTCCTGATAAAGAACGAGTTGGAGGTTGGTGGCAGGAGAGTTGATCTCAAGAAGATCACCATGCCTGTCTTAAATATCTATGGAAAGCATGATCACCTTGTTCCGCCTGCCGCGTGTGATCAGTTCACAAGTAAAATAGGAAGCAAAGATAAGGAGGACCTCTGCCTCGATACGGGACACATCGGCATCTACGTCAGTTCAAAAACCCAGAAAGAGTTCGGACCGAAGATCATTCGCTGGCTCATGGAAAGAGACGGCAATAGCAAAGAAGTGAAGCCATCGGAGAAGGTGAGTGCAAAAAAGACTGCTCCTAAAAAAGCGAAGCAAAAGAAATTGTAACTGCGGTAACACAATCCAACAGATACAATAGAGAGGGTAATTATGGCTGCGAAGAACGATTATTTTAAAGCAATGAGTAAAATATGTACGGCCTTTGGAATGACCGGGGATAGCGATGAACTCCTCAATCTCGTCGTAAGGTCTGCCGCAGAGGCGATGAAAGCGAAGGCGGCATGCCTTTATATGCCCAGCGAGGAGGAAGATGAATACGTAGCCGTTGCTCATACGGGACTTTCAGAGCGCTACCTTAAAGAGACCCATAAGCGTGTCGAACATACCATGAAGTTGCTGAAGGAGAAAAACCATATACACTTTCGTGATGCGAAAACGGATCCCCGTGTCCGGAACCGTGAGTCAAAGATTGCCGAGGGCATCGGGTCCATTTTAATTGTCCCGGTCATGGTGAAGGGACGGATGATCGGCAACCTCGCTCTTTACACATCCGAGATAAGAGACTTTTCCAAGAAGGAAATTGAGTTTCTCTCCATCCTTGCCGAGCAGGGAGGTACAGCCATTGAAAATGCCCGTTTAGTAGAAAAAATAAGGGAACAGACGAGGATTTTTCATGTGCTTACCGCGAGCATCATGGAGAGCCGGGATATTAAGCAGATTTTGCAGACATTGACCGCTGATATCGCAAAAGCCATCGGCGTGAAAGCAGCATCCATTCGCCTCCTGGATGATGCGAGGGTCACATTGAAATTGGCCGCCAGTTATGGTCTTTCGGAAAAGTATCTCAACAAGGGGCCTATATCAGCAGAAAAAAGTATCGCTGAGGCCCTTAAGGGAAAGCCCGTTGTGGTCAAAGACGCTGCGAAGGACAGTGGCGTCCAGTACAGGGATGAAAAGAAAGAAGAGAGGATTGTGTCCATTCTCTGTGTTCCCATAAAGTCGAAGGAGGAAGTGTTCGGTGTCCTACGGCTGTACAGTGCAACGGAGCGGGAATTTACGGAAGATGAAATCGAGTTCGTGACAGCTCTTGCCTACCTGGGAGGTGTGGCCATCCAGAACGTGAACCTCTACGCGATGTTGAAAAGCGACATCAAAGACCTGAGAGACGATTTTTGGATATTCAAGACCTGGTATTAAAAAAACAAGAAACAATCGACAGAAGGAAGACCCTTTTTACCCGTTCATATCATAGGGGCATTCTCCCTGAGAGTGTAGGCTGTTTTAACATTTTTAATCCGCGGGGACACACTGCTGAGCAAATACCGCAGGTATGCCCCCTGAGATACTGGAAGTAGTGTTTTCTTTTCCAGCTATCGCATGCGTGCACATCCAGCAAGTCCTCCCGCGGCAATCCCGGATACCACGCATTTCCCTTCAAAGCCCCGGCAGGACAGGCATCGATGCAGATGGTGCAGCGACCGCAATAGCTGCGCTCTACCGGAGGCCCACAGAGGATGGTCATATCCGTAAAAACGGTCCCCAGGCGAATCCAAGGGCCATGGGTACGGGTAACAAGCTGGCAGTTGCGACCAATCCAGCCCAGACCTGACCGGGTTGCTGCGGTCTTGTGAGGAAAGTCTCCCTGCAAATTCACGGTATCGGTGCGCTCTGATGCGGCCAAAGATTGAGCACGGAATCCTCGTCTTTTAATCTCGATTGCAATCCTTTCCGCCAGGTCGTTGATAATGTCGTTCACTCTCACATACTCATCAGCATAATCCTGGTTGGGGCCGTTCCGGATACCGGCCATGATGAGAGGGTTCATGGGAATAGCATATGAAAGGGCGAATGGATACCCTTCTCCTCTTGTACTATCGGGTGTGGAGAATCCACGAAGGTCAGCCGCACCCCACAGATGAATTTTCTGTCCCTGCATCCATGGGGACAGCCATCGAGGAAGAGGATGAGAGGAAACCGGCAAAGGAGGCACTCCTTGTTTTTTCTATTGACCTTTTTGCAGTATGCGTTGATGATACCTGACTGTATAATAAAATGTATTATAGATGGGAACATCCCACACCGTGAAAAATAAATGAAAGGGAACGAGAAATCAAGGGGACAGTGATGAGCATCAGGATTGAATATATTGTGTTAATGCCGTTGTTAACTCCCGGAGCGAGCGGGAATCGGGTGAAGACGGATAATCCTGAAGCAACGGTCATAATGGATGGAAGCATATCTGTTTGGAATGGGTTCCATTTGAGAAAGTAAGCGTATGAAACTCCGTCATATCAGTCTCGAACAGAAAATTTTTTTCCTCGTCTTAATAATCATTTTTATCTGCGTAAGTGTAGTAACGTTTTTTATAAAACACCACCTCCGGAACAGTATTATCGGAGAGGGCGAGCGAAAGGCTTTTACTTTAGCGGAAATGGTAGCGAATGACCCAAAGATTATCGAAGCGTTTACCCTCCCGAATCCGGCATTGGTAATTCAGCCGATTGCGGAGCAGATCCGACTGAACACGGAAGCCGGCTCCGTCATCGTGTTCAATATGGATGGAACACGGTATTCACACCCTCAGCCCGATCGTATCGGCGAACAAATCGATCGCATAGGCGATGAAATATCCCTGGAAGGGGAAAGTCTTGTGGACGAAGCAATAGTCTTAGCAGGGAAAAAGTCCGTATCTCAGGAACAGGGTGCCCTCGGAATTTCCCTGAGGGCATTCGTCCCCGTCATGGATAAAAATAATCAACAGATCGGCGCCGTTTCCGTGGGGATCCTTCTTGCTGAAATTCAAAAACAACAGAGAGAAGTGATATCTATACTTTATCTGATCGCTCTCGCAAGCATTCTCATTGGTTTGGGAGGCGCTGTATTGCTTTCAAAAAGTGTCAAGAAGTCCACCTTCGGTCTCGAACCGCATGAGATCGCAGCTCTCCTTGAGGAGCGAAATGTCATTCTCTCTTCCATAAAGGAGGGGATTGTCGCCATAGACAGGGAAAACCGCGTCATTTTAATGAATGAAACTGCGAAAAAAATTTTCAGACTCCAGGAACTCCCTGCCAATTGTCTCATTACGGATATCCTTCCGGATGCAAAACTACCCCATGTCGTAGAAACAGGAACCCCTATCTTCGACGAGGAACATGTTGTGAAAGAAACCGTCGTCCTTGTCAATAGAGTCCCCCTTGTATCTGAAGGCCAGATCATCGGAGGTGTAGCAACCTTCAGAGATATGAGTGAAATCAGAAAGCTTGCGGAAGAGCTCACGGAAGTCAAAAAGTATATCCTCGCCCTGAGACAACAGCGCCATGAGCATCTGAACAAGCTCCATGTCATCTCCGGTCTGCTCCAGCTCAGACAGTATAGAGACGCCGTCAATTTTGTCGTCAGTACCGTATCTAAAGAGCAAAAAATAGCGGATCTTCTCCGCAGCCGGGTCAAAACGCCTCTTATCTCTGGCTTGATCTTAGCGAAGGCATATGTAGCGGACAGGAATCACATAGAGTTTTACATTGATCCCGAAAGTTATTTCCCGAAAATCAGTGACAATGCCTCCGTTCCTGTCGTCACCATAATCGGTAATATTCTTGAAAATTCCATTGAATCTCTGATAGTGTCTGAAAAAGAAAACAGAAAGCTTTCCCTGCGCCTGAACGATGCAGAAGAGCATATACTGATCGCTATCAAAGATAACGGCGACGGGTTCCCGGCGGAGTGGAAAGAAAAAATTTTTGAACGGGGATTTACGACAAAAAATTCTTCAAAGAATATGGGAATGGGACTCTTCCTGGTGAAAAACGAGGTGGAACGACTCCATGGCACGATAGAAATTTCCGTGGAAAATGGCGTCGAGTTCTCCCTGCGTCTTCCCAAGTCACACCTGATGTGAAAGGATATTTGAGCGTATGCAGAACTTCACCGTGATGATCGTGGAAGATGATTTCATGGTGGCAAAGATAAACAGGAAACTGACGGAAGCGGTTTCCGGGTTCACGGTCGTTCATATTGCACACAACGGAAAAGAAGCGTTATCCTACCTGGAAACAAATCAGGTAGATCTGATTATCCTCGATATATATCTTCCCGATATCCCCGGCATCGAGCTTCTAAAAATGATCCGGGGGAAGGATTATCCCGTAGACTTTATCCTCATCACCGCTGCCCACGATCCGGAAACCGTTGAAGCTTCGATCCGATACGGGGTCTTTGATTATGTCATCAAACCGTTCGATTCCAGGAGATATGAGGATTCCCTCCTTAAATACAAGAAAGTAAAATTTTCCCTCAGGGGACATGGGGACTTCAACCAGAAAAAACTCGATGAACTAATTGCACACAAGGTATCCAGTAAACGTGTTCAACAGTTGCCGAAAGGGATTACATCCCATACGCTGGGAAAGGTGGAAACCGCCATAGACACCCTCGAACATTTATTTACCATCGATGACGTGATGCAAACACTTTCCTTTTCCAGGGTAACCGCCAGAAGGTATCTTGAATACCTTTGTGACGTAGGTCATCTGGAAAAATCCTTTGAGTACAAGAAAGTTGGACGCCCGACCCTCATCTATTCAAAAAAGGAAAAATCACGTTAATAAACATTGCACCTCTGCACCCGGCTTCATGCTTATCCCCGATCACGGTCCATCACTTTTCAAAAAGAATTAAATAATATAAACGAGATAAATTCACTAAATATTTACTTGCAATCCTCATCTTGTATAAGTCCAGTCAGGGTAAATTTTCTTTTCCGTTGAGCGTTCATACTCCTAAGAACCCGAAGTATGAGATGTAACACCAGCAGAAGAGCGCTTCGAACTTTGAGAAACACAATTGGCTTATTTGTGGGTCCATTAGTTGCGCTGATATGTTCTGACGTGAGATTTAAATTAACCGGACACTACTGATAATTTTAAAAAAAAGGTGGATGAAATGGCTGACTGGAAAAAGTTGCTGAAAGATATTTTACTTGCTGATGGGACCATGGATACATCAGAAACGGAGTTTCTCATGAGATCATTTCTGGATGACGGGGTTATCGATCAAGAGGAAATTGATTTCCTGGTTGATCTTCAAAAGAGCGCTACATCGACATGCAAGGAGTTTGATGATTTCGTTTCAATTGCTCGCAAAAAATAAAAAGGAGGTAAAAGTAATATGACAGAACCTGATCTGAAAAAATATGAGGCCGTTATAAAGGCAGAAGAGACCATCTCAGAGGCGGAAGAACGTTTTGAGCGCTGGCGCAACACGATCGGTTTGTTTCTCGGTCCGCTTATAGGCTTAATCGTATACCTTGTTCCCATGCCGGCGCTGACTCCCAAGGCACACATACTGGCGGCGATACTCTCGTGGATCGTGGTCTGGTGGATTTGTGAGCCCGTTCCCATTCCGATAAGTGCCTTGATTGGGGCCGTGCTTGTCGTACTGTTCGGGGTAGCCCCTGCCAAGGTGGCCTTCGCTCCTTTTGCGGACCCCATCATCTACCTGTTCCTGGGAAGTTTTATCCTGGCGGCGGCCATGGCCATCCATGGACTGGACAAGCGCTTTGCCTATGCCATCATGTCGATGAAATTCGTAGGCAACAGCACGGCGCGCATCCTTATCGCCTACGGGTTTATCTGTGCGTTTCTCTCCATGTGGA
>VGTB01000043.1 GCA_016874835.1 Deltaproteobacteria bacterium
CGCAGACCTTTTCGGTGGATGTTTAGGCTCCCTGTTAAGCAGCATGATTGTAATACCCATCGTGGGTATGGATATCACAACCCGATGGATGCTGATGCTCTCCGTATTCTCCCTTCTCCTGGTCTGATGCTAATCTGATGCTAATCGTTTGACAAGGGGATTCTCTTCTCCTATACTTTTTTTATTAAGAGAACGGGCGTGACACCTGTGTAAACATATCACTATACGCCCACTGACGAGATGAGGAGCAGCACAATGGCAAAGATAACAGGAGGACAATTAGTAGCGAAAACGCTGAAGAAGGCAGGCATTACCACAATCTTCACTCTATCCGGCGTTCATATCGTCGATATTTATAACGGCTGTCTTGATGAAGATATCCGCATCATTGACGTGAGACACGAACAGACGGCAGCCCATGCCGCGGAGGCCTGGACAAGGCTTACCGGCACCCCCGGCGTGGCCGTAGTCACTGCCGGTCCCGGTGTCACCGATGCGGTAACGGGTGTCGCCAACGCATTTCGCAACCAGACCCCCATGCTTGTCATCGGGGGGCAGGCTCCGCGGAGTCAGCTCCTCAAGGGAGGGTTGCAGGAGTTAGACCACGTCTCCCTTATGAGGCCCATTACCAAACTGTCCAGCTCAGTTTTTGACACACAACGCATTCCCGAGCTGATCACCGCAGCCTTTAGAGAAGCCTACAACGGACGTCCGGGGCCATCCTTCCTGGAAATTCCGATGGACGTTCTGGACAGCGATGTGGATGTCGGGAACGTGACGTTTCCCCGTTATTCCCGTTCACAGGGGCGTGTACATGGCGACCCTGTCCTTATCGAACAGGCGGCAAAATTGCTGGAAAGGGCCGAGCGACCGGCAATCCTTGCCGGCTCACAGGTATGGCACTGCCGCGGCGAAAAGGAACTGCTGTCCTTCGTCGAAAAATCCCGGATCCCCACATATCTCAACGGCGCCGCCCGGGGTTCCCTCCCCGAAGATTTTCCCTTCTATATGATCCGATCCCGGAGGCATGCCCTGTCACGGGCGGACGTGGTTATGATCATCGGGACTCCCTTTGATTTCAGGCTGGCCTACGGCAAGCGAATCTCCGGAGATGCGAAAATCATCCAGGTTGATCTCGACTACAGCGAACTGGGACATAACCGGGACATCGAAGTGGGCATTCAGGGAGATGCGAAGACTGTTCTTGCACAGCTCACAGAAGCTGTTTCACCCCTCACGGGCAACACGTCGTGGGTTGACGAGCTACGCAGGATTGAGTCGGAATTACTGGAAAAGGACAAACCGTTTCTTACCTCCGACGCGGTTCCCATTCATCCTCTCCGTCTTGCCCGGGAAATCAAGGACTTTATGAGGGAGGATGCAATATTTATCGCCGACGGAGGAGACGTGGTCACGATGTCCGCTGCCGTCGTTACTCCCGGCAGACCGGGTCGCTGGCTCGATCCCGGCCCGTTAGGCACTCTGGGGGTCGGAACGCCTTTTGCCATCGCCGCCAAAGCGGCAGTGCCGGAAACAGAGATTATCATCCTCTTCGGCGACGGTGCTTTCGGGTTAACAGGATTCGACTACGATACTCTCATTCGCTTCAATATGCCCATCATCGGCATCGTCGCCAACAACGCTGCGTGGAATCAGGTACGGTACGGACAGATAGAAAGGTACGGCCGCGTGCGGGGCAACGTGGCAAACGTCCTGAGCCCCTTGCGCTACGATCGCGTCGTGGAGGCTATGGGTGGACACGGTGAGAACGTTACCGAACCTTCCCAGATCCGCCCTGCCCTGGAACGGGCCCGCAATTCGGGGAAACCGTCCTGCATCAATGTCATGGTGAACCCCGATGTATTCAGCTCGGGCACGATGAAACAGTCCATGTTTAAATAGCGGGGAGAGGGAATGAGCCCGGTTACGCATTTCCTTTTAAGCTGGCTCGTTGCAAACACAGCGGAGCTGGAACCCCGGGATAGGGCACTGGTCACCGCTGCCGGAGTGATACCGGACATCGACGGCCTGGGAGTCGTGGCCGATCTCATCACGAAAAACTCTCCCCGCCCCCTCCTTCTGTACGAGGAATTCCACCACATCCTGGCGCACAACATTGCCTTCTTTCTGCTGTTAGTTATTGGCAGCTCCCTCTTAGCCAAACGGAAATGGATCACCATTTTTCTGGTGGCGGTAAGCTTTCATATACATTTGCTGTGCGATATTGCGGGTTCAAAAGGGCCGGATGGATCCCAGTGGCCGGTATGTTACCTGTGGCCTTTTTCAGACTCGTGGCAATTGACATGGGGAGGGCAATGGGAACTCAACGCGTGGCCGAACGTTTTAATTACAGCCGCCGCTATCACTCTTTCCGTTTTCCTTGCCTGGAAACGGGGCTATTCACCTCTTGAGCTTTTTTCCCACGAGGCGGACAGATCATTTGTAAATACTCTCCGCACGCGTTTCGGGGGAAAATAAGAACCCCGTGCCGCCGCACAGGGTTCTTTGCTATGGCATTTATGAATCCTTTTTCTCCAGGCTATCGAGTATTGCCAAAAGAGATCGCTTCAACATTGGTAAATCTCGTTCAACGGCACGCCAAACTTCTTCCAGATCGATACCGAAATATTCATGTACCAGTACATTTCTCATAGCAACGACCTGTGCCCATGGAAGTTCTGGATGCACGGCATGAAATTCTTTACCTAAACGTCCAGCCGCTTCTCAAATAATTAGCAAATGATGGACAATCCAGGTCTGCAATAATTCATCCTCTTCAAAATTTGCACGGCCTCGCACAGCATAACGTTCGATCCGCTCGATGGCCTCAATCATGTCCTTGATTCTTTCCTTGGGGTCTCTCATAAAGATATTGCCTCTTTCAAAATACGCTCACGTATCCTCGGCTTGACTCCCCTTTCGGTCACAATATCGACCCGACAGCCCATCAGTTCTCGAAGTTCCAATAAGAGAGCTGCATGGTCCAGCAAGCTTCTTCCTGGTTCCATATCGACCAACAGATCTATGTCACTACTCTCATCGGCATCGCCGCGCGCAATTGACCCGAATACCCGCACATTGCGTGCCCCATGTCTGGCCGCGATCTCAAGAATGTTCCCCCGTTTTTCTTTTAATAATCGCTTAATGTCCATATTCCAGCCTCTTCATGGTTTCCAAAACTTCTTCATCAAGCCTGCAACAATATTGCCCCCTCGTCCAATAGCCTGTACAGTTTATATCCCTGGCGCATCCTTACCATATTTCCAAATCGTTCGCATATTTAAAAAACATGTCCATAAAATTCAGCTCCGGGAACAGTTTATAAAATTCGTCTATATCCTCGGCATATCACTGCTGTGAACTGACAATGCCAAATTTTTTTGGCACCTTGAGATAATCCGCTGTTTTCTTTCACTCTGCATACCCGGCTTCAAGTATATAGAGAAACCAAGATTTTCAGATAGCACTCTCCATTACTTTTAAGAAAATCTCGGAATTCATACGGAAGTCAATTTTTTCCGAGTTGATTTCCTTATCGCGGCAATGAAACGTTGACATGCCATACCATTCTTTCTATATTCTTGCAAAAGAAGGGAATTAATAGCTAAGTACAGTGGTTTGTAAATTCGGTTACAAATTGTCTTTTCGAACGAAGTGAGAAATCTTGATGGATATAAGACGGTAAAAGATATCTCCCCTTGGTCGATATGACACCGAACTTATGAAATGATGCACTAAGGAGGGAAAAAGATGAAGTTTAATCCAGAAGTGATTCCTATCCGTAAAAACCAATTATTCGTTTTTTTTAAAAGAATTGATGATTTAAAAAAAGATGGAACAGAATGGATTTTCAGGGGATGCAAAATTAAACATTTGGAAAAAACAAATTATTTCTATTTTGAACAGATTTTCAAAACCGCCTTCGACAGATATATTAAAGATTGGCAGGAAATCGATAAAGATAAAAAAATGAAGATCGATAAGCGATGCTTGGAAGCTGAAATCATCCGCGATTTTCAGCGGAGATTCAGCATATCAGAAAGCTCGGACAGGCCGCCTGACGATGACCTCCTATCATGGCTTGCATTGATGCGTCATCATGGTGCACCTACCCGCCTCCTGGATTTTTCCTATTCCCCTTATATGGCTCTTTTCTTCGCCTTTGATTCTATGTTCAATAGTAGTGCTGAAAAATGTGTCGTACTTGCAATCAAAAGAAATTGGTTTACCAAAGCGATAAATGGAATTGAAGGCATATCTAAACAAAAAATAAAGAAAATTGAAGGAAATGACAAAAAAACCTTCATTTTCCTTTTTTACAGGCCGAAAAGTAAGCCGATAGATTTCATTTATACCGTCATACCCTACGACTTGAATCCAAGAATGGCATTGCAGGGAGGGCTCTTTCTGTGTCCCGGTAATATCGAAAAAACTTGCTTCAAAAACTTTGAGAACATGAAGGATGATGTTGATAAAGAGCACTTTAAACTCTATGTATTCGGAAAGGAAATGACTCCTGAGGTATTCGAGGAACTTCGAAGAATGGACATTTCCAAATCCAGTGTCTACCCCGGCATGGACGGCTATGCAAAATCGACCTGGACTCGTTTTCCCATCTTATCCAGAATTTCAGAAAAACATGAATGGTCATTTTACAAGCAATTCTTCTTTGACAGGTTAATTAAAGGAAGTCCTTATGCGAGCTGATAAATCAAGGGGCGATAGCGAGCTAAAGATAGGTTTACGATTTTATTTTAACAGCAGGTCTTCGTTTCGGGTGTACAAGGGTAATCAGGGAACGCAGTGCACTATTGACAGCTTCGGAATCAGGAAAATATACCCGTACATCAGGTTCAAGCATCACCGCTCCGTCTTCAAGCTTAAAATGCTGGACAGTCGTAGTCCCGTCAGTCTTATGAATTTTTACTGTATGTCCTTTGCGATATGCTTTATGATGTCTACCTCGGACCCCTTTTGAAAAATCGTATTCGGGAAGCATATCACTGCCATCTATTTCATGACGTTTAGAGATTGCCTTTTTCATATACCCTCTGTTCTGATTTGGTTGCCCTTCGGCAGATATGCTCCAGATAGATGCGGGCATTCTTCACAGTGTCACCGCCTCCCGTAGAATCGATTCCCGGAGTCTCTTATGCAGCGCTTCTGCTTCGACAACATCCACATGGCACCCTAACAACGTTTCCAATTCAGCAACAAAACCGCCGGGGAACCAGGGGGAGGTAGGGCCTTCAACATCTATTAAAAAATCTACGTCACTGATCGGTCCGGTCTCGCCTCTTGCAAGAGAGCCGAAGATCCGGACACGTGAAACTCCATGACGCTCCGCAATCTCAAGTATCTGTCGGCGCTTGTTGCGAATATCCTCAAGAGTCATCATTTCAGTTCTCCTTGTTCAGTTCTCGAAGTTCCCTTTTATCTTCTTGCTATCATTTTCTTTCTACAATTTCAATTTCCTCATCCGTTAATCCGTAAAGTTCATAGACAAGCCGGTCGACCTGTGAGTCGGTGGCGTCGATCTGACGCTGGAGAATGGTTTTCTCATGATCCGTTTTTGCCGCTGTTAATTTCTTGTGAAGGGAGAAAATCTGTTCAACAAGAGCCACCATCCGATCGTGTCGGGCCTTGTCGGCGGGGTCGGAGAAATTAATTGGAGGCACAGGAAACGCTGACAATTCCTTCACCTTGAATTGAGGAAATATTTTACGCTGCAATTTGTCAAAAGTTCGTGCGAACCAGAAAGAAACTAGGCGCGAATTAATACAACCAAGTATGTATTGGAGGGAAATTCCTGATATAGGCGAGAAAACGACCATACTGTTGATGTCGTGATAATACTGAACTGAAACAAAAACTGCATGGACAAGGTATGGAGGTTTACTTGGAATTTGACGAATTAGTAATCTTTCGCCATCGAATGGAACAGATTTCCTTGGTTCTGCTAACCAATCCCCATAACTCAGGTATTCACCCGACCAGTTCAAACAGTAGCGAGAGACATCAACACCATCTAAGTACTTACCATAGCTTGAGTCACGCTTTTCTGAAGCATGGAAAATTCGATTTTTTTTCTGCTTATCCGTTTGAGGTGGCTTACCTTTTCCCGTCTGATATGCCTTCAGCCCTGTTGAAACCACGCATAAGTTGGACAAAGGTACGCAACATTGATTGATCCTATCAAGTAAGTTTTGGCTCCTCAAATCCTTAAAGCGAGCGATTTGTATAATGAAGACAGGTGGTCTAATATCTGCCAGAGCAACCTTGCGTGTGAAGGTAATACTTCTATTTTCCATTTCGGCTACTGTAAGTACGCCAGGCTTGTCTTTGATAAAATGAATTATTGCGGTATCGACACTGGCTGTTTGAAATACTTTGTCAAGAATATTGATAAGATTTAGATTAGAAGTATTTTCCAGAATGAACTGCCTTAGGGGTGCAAAGGTGTCAATTGTCAACCAGTTATTTGGCATTATAAAACCAAGATATCCTCCCTTCTGAAGCAGATCGTAACAGCGCTCAATGAAAATCCCAAAGGTGTTCAGCTGGATGCTTTGGTGTTTGTAGTTAGCATAAAAGTATTTTTTTTGATTCTGATCAATGCCTTGATCGCGATTAAAGATGTACGGCGGGTTCCCTATAACAGCGTCGAAGCCACCCGTCTTCATAATCTCTAGAAATTCCTTTTCCCAATCGAAGACATTCACTCGGTACTGTTCTTCTTCATCGAAGAAACCAACTTGCTTTCCATCATAAAAATCAGGACCAATGAGGGAGTTGCCACATTTAATGTTGTTTCCAAGATCGGGGAGCGCCCGCTCGCGGAAGAGCCTGAGCTGATTGGCGAGAGTTTCTTCATTTTCCCCTTCCATCACCTTGAGGAGGAGGGAGAGCTTGGTCACTTCCACCGCCTGGGGATCAATGTCCACACCGTAGATGTTGTTGAGCAGGATGCGCTTCCGTTCCGCCGTCGTCAACCGCCATTCCCCCCGGATTACCTGGTAGAGGGCCGGTGTTCTGCCCTTCGCCCACTTCTCCGGGCCGTCTTCAACGTACCTATCCCGGTACCAGTCCAGGAGATACTGATACGCGCCAATAAGAAATGAGCCGGAACCGCAGGCGGGATCGAGGATGCGGATTTTACTTGCGCTGCCCCGGGGACCGGGTTTCTTCCCTTCCAGGAGCTTTCCCACCGTATGCTTCACGATGTAATCGACGATGTACGTGGGTGTGTAATAGACACCGCCCGCCTTTTTGACTTCAGGTTTGTCCTCAACCTTTGCCCGGTGTCCCGGTGTGAGATATATGACCTTGCCCAGAAACTGCTCGTACACCTGTCCCAGGATATCGGCAGGAAGAACGGAAAACTCATAGGGACTTTCGGGGTAGTACAGGCTTCTGAAAATTTCTTTCAACGGCTTGTCGTCGATGGTGAGAGAGAGGGTCAGATCGTCGGGCGGTTCATAACGTCCCCTTTCCTCCCGGAAATGAAAGAGACCGGAGTTATATTTGTCGTCGGCGCTGTAGAAGATCCGTTTCAGACGATGATAGACATTTGCACCATTTAAAAGGGCCATTAGCTGGCCATACGGTTCGATTCCCCGATCTTCGCAGATGCGAAGAAAGATGATCCGGTCAATCGTTCTGCCTACGGAGAAATTGAGCTCCCGCTGGGTCAGCTTCGGATTGCGGAGGGCGATATTCTGTGCCAGGGACTGCCGCCATTCCTCGATTTCAGAGAGGAACGCCGCATCCACACCGGCGGTTCCCCTCTTACGGTTTGCCGATTCTGCATACCTGTCAAAGGAACCTTTGAGAATGGCCTCTTTCGAAAAAACAGATGCGATATCGTCCCAGCTTTTTTCATACCCTCTGTAGTCGAAACGCATGACGCGCGCGATCGATGTCTTATCCGCGATTTTTGGTTTTACGGTGCAATCATATACCACGAGTTCCTCAAAATTCGTGAGGATGGAAAGGGGCAGTTTTGCTGACCAGGCATACCTCCGCAGTTGATACGCGGAATCGGGATCTTCGGAAATGTGAATGGATGGTTTTTTGGTTTCTACAAAGAATTTACGAACGCCGCCGATACGGAAGGAATAATCGGGAGCCTTAGTGGCGCTGCCGACTTTAATGGCATCCTCATGGATCACGTCCTTGTATGCTTCGGCATGCCCCGCAGCGTTATCCACATCCCAGTCGAGAGCCTTGAAGAAGGGGTCTATGAATTCGCGCCGCAACTGGGTCTCATTGTACTTTCCCGATCTGTATGCATCAAGATTCCGGCTGAATCTCTCAACCAGATTGAGAATCTCGCGTGGCGTCGACATCTGCTCCCTCCTTCAAAAGCCGACACATTACGCATTTTGTACCAGAATCCAAATGTGTTTACCATTGAAATTAATAAGTTTCCAAACAGGAAGAAAATGACGACTCTAATTCTCCGCCTCAACAGCCCACCTGTTGTATCGCAGGAGGAGCAGCAGTCCCGGCAGGGACAAAGCGGTGCAGACGATGAAAAACATTACCCACCCCATGGCTTCAACCATGTATCCCGTAGGCGCTCCCGTGATGTGCCTGCCCACCGCCATGAGACTGCTCAGGAGGGCGTACTGGGTTGCGGTGAACTTCCTGTTGCACAGCCCCATGAGGAGAGCCGTATAGGCTGACGTTCCCATCCCTCCACAGAAATTCTCCGTTGCGACGACGAGAGCAAGAGCCCAGAGTTCGCGACCCGTATACTCAAGAATAATGAAAATCAGTGTCGATATACCCTGAAACACCCCGAAGACGAAGAGAGACCGTTTCAGGATCCATTTCGTCATGATGGCGCCGCCCACGATACCACCGGCGATCGTCGCCACCATGCCAAAGCCCTTGTATACAGTACCTAACTCCGTGCGGGAAAAACCTACATACTGTAATATATATGGCGTCGTCATCTGGGCCGCCGCGATATCCCCGATCTTGTACAGGATGATAAAGAGGAGAATCTCCAGTGCCCCCGGTCTCTTGAAAAACTCTATGAGAGGAAAGACCGCCGCTTCATAGAGACTTTTCGGAGCTTCAACGCCCTCACTTACAGGATTGATCTTTAACGGCTCCGGGGCAAGGAATGTGGCAACACAGCCGATGATCATGAAAATACCCATAATGAAGTAGACTGTCCGCCAGGACACATAATCAGACAATATCAGGGCCAGGGCGCCGCTCACCAGAATGGCAATCCTGTACCCCATGACCCATATTCCTGCACCGGCTCCTCTCTCATCGGGTTCGAGATATTCCGTCCGGTAGGCATCGAGGACGATATCCTGGCTGGCGCTGAAAAAGGCGAGGCAGAGAGCCAGAGCCGCGATTAAAAGAGGCGTTGAGGAAGGATGGAAAAACCCCATGACGGAAATGATCATAACCAGAAAAATCTGAGTTACCATCATCCATCCCCGTCTTCTCCCCAGAAAGGGCGGCACGAACCTGTCCATCAGCGGTGACCAAAGGAACTTGAACGCGTACGGGAGACCGACGAGGGAAAACAACCCAATGGTCTTTATATCGACCCCTTCCGTAACCATCCACGCAGAAAGGGTGGAACCGGTGAGCGCAAGAGGCATACCGGAAGCGAACCCCAGGACAAGCATGAGGAGCATCCTGCCGCTGAAATAAACCTTGAACATACCAAAGGGGTTGCTTCCCATTACTCACACAATGATAATCTTTACTCAGAAATCATTTTTTTAGCAGTTGTGATAAGGGCGCGGAAGATGTTCCTTTGGGCTTCGTCATCCTGCATTCTTTCCGGATGCCACTGGACACCTAACACAAATCTGCCGGAGCGAAACCAGAGGGAATCGTCTGAAGGTTCTATCGCCTCGATCACACCGTCAGGAGACCAGGCGGAGGCGCGCAGAAAGCGTCCGAGCCTTTCCGGATGTACCGCCTGATGGTGGGTGGAATTCACCATGAGCATCTCATCATGAGGGGTTCCCAGCACCCTGGAAATGAAAGTGTCCCTCGCCAGGATCACGGGGTGACGGTAATCAACACCCTGCGCTTCACTGCGCTCTTTCGAGGAGTGCGGGAAAAGTTCATGACCTTCGGACGGATCCCATTCCGTACGGATATCCTGGATCAAAGCTCCTCCCAAGGCGATGGAGAGGAGCTGATGCCCCCCGCAGATACCCAGAACGGGCAGTTCCGTTTTTTCCAGAACCCATTTAGCCAGTTCCAGATCGAATCTGTCACGGCGCTCCATCATCAGTTCATCTTCCGGCTGCGGATGGCCGCCGTAGTGTTCAGGCCGGTAATCGTCTCCGCCAATGAAGACGATACCGTCCAGAAGATGTAAAGCCCTCCGCATTATTGCTTTATCGGCGCACGGTGGAATACAGAGAGGCACCCCTCCGGCAGCGGCAACGGCATCGACATAGCTGACAGGTACCAGCAGGCCGATTTTTTCATACTTGTCCACGACATCCATGGACATGTTGAGTCCGATGATGGGCCGACTCGACATAAAAAAATGATACTCCCGATAAGAGGGGACGGAGCGCCGAAGAAAAAAGGCAATCGGCGACCGCCCCCAGTTTTATTAGAAGAAGGATTTTTTCAAGAAGGCAAGGTCTATTTCGGGATAGACGGGATAGTGCGAGAGCAAGTCCTTCACTCTCTTCTGTGCTTCCTCTTTTGCTTTCGGATTCAGTTCGTATCTGGCCTTACTTTTCTCGCCCTTGACCGTTTGGGGTCTTGTATTTTCGAGCACCCGTCTGATAATCGAGGCGATTTCTCTCATATCTCTCTTCCCCATGTTTAATGTCGTGACGGCAGGGGTGCCGATCCTGAGACCGCTCGTGTACCAGGGTCCATTGGGATCGAAGGGGAGTGCATTGCGATTCAATGTGATGTTGCATTCCCTGAGGGCGCTTTCCGCCTGCCTTCCCGTCAGGTCAAACTTTCTGACATTGATGAGGAACAGGTGATTGTCAGTACCGCCTGTCGCGACGTCCATTCCCAACCGGATGCATTCTTCCGCCATTGCCCTCGCATTCTCCACAATCTTCCTGGCGTATTTTTTGAACCCCGGCTTATTTGCTTCCACAAAGGCAACGGCTTTCGCCGCCATTATCTGGGGAATGGGCCCTCCCAGCACCAGAGGGCAGCCCCGGTTCACCGCATCGGCAAATTCGCTGGTACACAACACGGCACCGCCTCTCGGCCCCCGGAGCGTCTTATGTGTGGTGGTCGTCACGACCTGAGCAAACGGCATCGGATTATAGTCGCCTTTAAACACACCGCCTGCAACAAGTCCGGCAAAGTGGGCCATATCGACCATGAAGACGGCGCCTACCTTATCCGCGATTTCCCGCATGACGCGGAAATTGATGGCGCGGGGATAGGCACTGTAGCCCGTTAAAAGAATAAGTGGCTTGATTTTGAGGGCCTGTTTTTCAATTTCACTGTAGTCTAAAAGTCCTGTTTTTCGGTTCACGGTGTAGGAAAAGGATGCGAACATCCGGGCCGACACATTGTTCCGGTACCCATGCGTCAGATGGCCGCCGGAATAGTAATCCAATCCTAAAAGACGCTGATTGCCCATTTTCTTCCGGAGGGTTTCCCATTGCCTGCGCGTCAAACGAGACAGGTTTGTTTCCCCCAATTCCTTGAGGGCGGGCATTTCCGTCTTCGTGGAGAGAATGGCCCAGTATGCGACCAGATTCGCATCCGCACCGCTGTGAGGCTGCACGTATGCGTGATCGCAGCCGAAGAGCTTGCAGGCTTGATCGCAAGCCAGGCTTTCCACGGCATCGACGTTTTCACATCCGGCATAGAAACGATGGCCGGAGTAACCTTCCGCATACTTGTCCGTGAGCAGGTTGCCCATGGCAAGCTGGGTGGAAAGAGATGAATAATTCTCGCTGGCGATCAGTTTGAGATTTGATCTCTGAGCTTCCAATTCATTGATGATTGACCGGGATACCTGGGGGGATACCTCGGCGATTTGAGTCAAATTGGCTAAGTATGCCAGAAACGCCGCGTCGACACTCTTTGATTTCTTGTCCTTGAGATACTTTGCGACCGGATTTTTCACCATAGAGACCTCCTGTAAAATTGCTGTGTTGTCCACACTGCCCAGGCGTACGACAGTATGAAAGAAGCTCCCCGATGGTTATCCATCTTGAATGCGCCAGTCGCTGACGAAACCTGCGATCTCCCGTTTTGAAAAGATGGGACGGATTGTGTTGCTATATTAATGAAAAAATTTTTTTTCGCAAGCAAATCTTTACGAAACATAAACACCATTCTCTTCGTGCCACGCCGGGCAAAACAACTGTGTTATTCTCCGCTTTTCATCAGCCCAGTTTCTTCGTCAGAATTTCCCTGATCATTTTCGGGTTTGCTTTACCCTGTGATGCCTGCATGGCCCTGCCAATCAGAAATCCCAGTGCTTTTGCCTGGCCGTTGCGAAAATCTTCAACCGCCGAGGGGTTATCAGCCATAACCCGGTCGACCAGTCTGTCGAGTTCATCCTTATCCGACACCTGGCTGAAACCGCTCATTTGCACGATGGCCTCCGGTGAATCTTTCCTTTCAAAGAGCTGGGTGAGCACGATTTTAGCGGAGCTTGTGTTGATTTCTTCACCCGCCAGCATGGAAAGCAACGCAGCCAGCCGTGCAGGCGTCACGGGAGACTCTGCAATGTTTTGCTGGCGTTCACGAATCAGGGGGAGAAGCTGGGTGGCCACCCAGTGGCTCGCCAGACGGGGCGCGATGTTCTCTTTTACCACAGATTCGAAGTATTCCGACAGGTCGCGTTCCGAACTCATCATTACGGCTTCATCACGGGAAAGCCCGTACTGATTGATGAAGCGCTCCACTTTTTCCCCCGGCATCTCCGGAAGGCGGGATTTCATCTCGCTGATCCATTCTTCGGAAAGCCGAATTGCGGGAACCGAAGGATCCGGCACACAGGGACCTTCAAATTTTCCTCTCATGGGCGTCGTCATCCTTCTGTCGGGATCCCACAGCCGCGTGTGAAGGACAATGGCTTCTCCATTTCTCACACAGGCTTCCTGGCGTTGCATTTCATATGCGATGGCATCACCCAGATGCCGGATTGAGTTCATGTTCTTAACCTCTACCTTGGTATTCATCACCTCGCTTGCCTCCGGGCGGATCGATATGTTGGCGTCGACCCGCATGGTTCCCGCCTCCATGCTGCAATCGGCGCTTCCGGCATAGCGTATCTGCATCCTCAGGGCACGAATGAACTCCATGGCATCATGAG
Source organism: Deltaproteobacteria bacterium (assembly GCA_016874835.1). GTDB lineage: Bacteria > Desulfobacterota > Syntrophia > Syntrophales > UBA2185 > VGTB01. The sequence goes on from VGTB01000043.1 coordinate 13,301, forward strand.
GACTGCGCATATCGGGCTCTGTAACGATCTCCACTAAGGGTACTCCCGCCCTATTAAAATCCACAAGACTGATAGGAGTTCTTCCTTCCGTTTCATGGACAAGTTTCGCCACATCCTCCTCCATATGGACATGGCGGATGCGGAGTCTCCTGGTTCTTCCATCCATACCGATAATATCCAGCCATCCGTGCCTCGCCAGCGGCCTGTGAGCCTGGGAGAGTTGAAATCCCTTGGGAAGATCGGGGTAGTAATACACTTTCTGATCGAAGGCACTTTCTTTCTGAATTTCACAGTTCAATGCAAGACTTGTAATGACCGCTTTCTCCAAGGTCTCATGGCTGAACTGAGGAATGGCGCCCGGAAACCACAGGCAGATCGGGCACGTATTCAGATTCGGTTCATCCCCCGGTAAATTAGGACAGTTACAGAACATCTTGGTCATGCAATTCAATTCCAGGTGTATCTCAAGGCCGATAACCGCTTCATAGCCCATGTTCAATACCCACCTTTCCAGCACGCGTAGAGTTGCTCCGCAACAGAAAGCAGGCGAAAATCAGCACAATGGGGACATACGAGCTGCACGCCGGGCTCAAAGGGTTTGCCGCCACGAGGATTCGAAAGATGAATTGCCGGTTGTCCTGTGATGTTTGACAGTACGGTAAAGGAAAATGCCTCGTAGGTTTCCTTTACGCTCCTGGCCGTATCTGCCGGGAACCCATGCCGCCTTGTAGGGAGGACAAGCATATCCACTTCTTCGAACAGCCTCTGCGTTTCCCGCAGTAATCGAGCCCGGATACGACAGGCATTCTCGAATGCCTGATAGTTCTCAAACTGAAAATAGGCACCCTGCATAAAGTAGGTTTTTACCAGAAAACCGAAGGCTTCGTCCCGTGTTTTAAGATACATCTCGTTCCAGTTTTTCGTCCCCTGCGCCCGGTATCCATAACGGACGCCGTCGTATTTACCTCCGCTCGATGAAGCTTCCACAGAGCCGATCACATTATGGATGACGGGGAAAAGGGCAAAATCGGGAATGCTCACCTCGTGTACTTTCCATCCGTTCATTTCCAGCCATTTAAGATTTTCACGGAATATCTTGATTTCTTCCTTTCCCAAAAGCTCTAAAATTTCCGGAACAACACCAAATGATCCGCGTAAATCGCCATCTCCCTTCTCTGCGCCGGGATCAGGGATACCGTCAACTACCATGGAAAAATCATTTTCATCAGGCCCTACGACCGCACCAAGTACGGCGGTTATATCGGCGGGATGTCGCGCCACCATCCCGAAGCATTCCATTGACGGGACGAGTCCGATCAGGCCGAGCCGGGACACGATTCCGTAGCTCGGTTTGAAACCGCAAAGACCCGTCAATGCAGCGGCCATTCGTGCCTCTCCCATCGTGTCAGTGATCAGGGCGATATCCGCATGTCCATCAACCACAGCCCGTGCCGAACTGTCATCGCAAATTCCCAAACCGAACTCACTCATACGGGTGCTGCCCACAATATAGGCTCCCGCCATTTGCAGACGGCCGACCACCGTGGCATTCTCAACTGCGACGTACCCCTCCAGGGCAAGCGAGCCCGCCCCGGTCGGCCAGTCCCGAACCGACATGTTCGGCTGAACACTGAACCTCTTTCCGGAAAGGGGAGTACCGGCCGCGTCCGGCGGTGGAGACGTGTTTCTGTAAACGAAAGTGTCAATTGACATGATCTTTTCTTGTCCTCATGATTCCGGTATCTTCTTCCCCGGAATCCGGACCACCCTAATATTGAGCGGTTGCGAGTTCAAAGACAAAAATTCCGATTCCCACCCTGCTGATTATTTTCACAGGAATTTTTTTATCGTCCGCGGTGAACCAGATCGCAAGCCGGGCATTCTCACGTTCCTTAAACACGCTCCCGAGACTTTCCATCTCCGGCTCCACTAAATACGTATCGTATTCGTTTCCTGCGATTACGAGTTTCTGCCGCTTCGATATCTTCGCTTTCGCCAGAATCATCTTTTTCCCATCGGTAATGGGTATTGCGATCTCCATGTTTTCTTTTAAATCATACAGCCTGAGGATGAAAAAGAGCGCAAGGGGATCAAATGTACCCGGGAGGATTTTGACAGGTGTCATCCTCTCACCGAAATTCACATATGAGGCCTCGTTCTTCCCCACATCAAATTGCACAACCACGTCTCTCGGATGATTTCCCTCGCTCCGTTTCTTGTACAGAATTGATCGCTTCATGTTACTGTCCGTAAATGAATCCTGTCTCTCCCTGATTTTATAAAAAGCATCGACGTATGGATTTGTTTCTGTTTCCATCACAAAATGGTGCGTCTTCACACCGTTTATTACGGTCATTGGAAGCACTTCAAGTGTTGCCGACCCGGCCGTGATAAACCCCCACCTGGCCTGGAATGTCAACCTCTCACCGGGGCGGAAGGGAAAGCCTTTTTCTTCAGCTCCGACAGCACCGATGGAGGACGGAATTATTGAAAATAACAAGATAGCGGTAATGAGTACCACTATCCTTAATGTTGATCTGCGATGATTCCCTCTTGAGAGAGGATGTCCGAATATATACATACGCTGTTGCTTATGGATGAATATTACTCAACAGGCTGTCCACCGCTTCGCGCGCTATTTCCTCTGTGAGAGGAGGCTGCTCATATGAGGATAGCCTGTTGTATCCAACCCCTAATCCCTCCCACATTTGATTACCCGTGGTCGTATCCCAGATCTGCCCGGAGATTTTTACGGAACGGAGGACTGATTTTCGCCCGAAAGACCATATGACAATGAGTGAAGTATCGGATTTCGATTCAGTCAAAACCGCCTGGCTGACAAAAACATACCTGCTGTTGAGCGTTTTTCCGAAACGCTTAAGGAGAGACCCGTCGAATCCAATCCTGGGAAAATCATCGTTGAACTTGCGATAATCGGCGGTCAGTCCCGCATCGTTTATGCGCTTCAGTACATCACTTGGCGAGACAAGCTGGAGATGCGGATACCTTGCTCGGACCCTGCTGAGCAGAATTTCGTTCAGGATCACCCTGTAGGCATCATGGATAACAGCCCGCTTCCCTTCTTCAACCTTACCTGCCTGAGGCACGGGCTGAGTATAAGGAGCATCGGGAATTTTGCCCACCGGTTCTTCTTCCTTTTTATGTGTATCTTCCAGAATGATCACCGGCAATAGTGCCATACCCTCTCTACTGAGAGCGGCGGTGTTGAATTCAGAACTGCGGAAGGATTCCTGAGACCAGCCTTCGATTTGTGCATAACAGCCGGTCAACAATACTAAAAAAATCAAAAAGAAAAAAAGATACGATCGATTCATCATTTTATCACCTTTCACATTTCGCCTCTCTTTATTGAGAAGGCAATCAATTCATCAAAGAGATCACGATTCCAGAATATTCGGCACCTTGAAATACGTCCCCTTGACCGCGGGGGCGTTCTTAAATATCTCTCCCTTTTCCGCAAGCGGAGACCTCCTTGCCACCGCACTTTTCCGGCTGCGATTGGTTACCGGGGCGACAGTAAAAAGCGGGTCTTCATTGCCAGCCCGGACATTGACCGCTGATGCCAGAGCCTC
>VGTB01000044.1 GCA_016874835.1 Deltaproteobacteria bacterium
TGATATTCCCTGACGGTGGGGAACGGTATCTCAGTACGGAACTGTTCACTGATAAAGAAGAATCCACCCTTCGCCTGTATAATACGTTGACCAGAGAGAAGACATTCTTCAAGCCGATAAATCCCAATGAAATCCTCATGCACACGTGCGGGCCTACCGTTCATGAGGTTCCCCATGTAGGGAGTTATCGTCGCTTTGTCGTTTCCGATATGATCAGGCGTTACTTGGAGTTTAAAGGTTACAGTGTCAGGCAGGTCATGAATATCGTTGATCTGGACGACCGATCCATTAAGGAATCGGAGCGGGCCAACATGGATCTTGGGGCATATACACAACAATGTACTTCTGAATTTCTTAATGATATCGAGAAATTAAATATAAAGAGAGAAGATCATTATCCGAGGGCCAGTGAGAATATCGATTCCATGCTGCAACTTGTGGAAAAACTCGTGGAAAAAGGTTACGCCTATGAAAAGTTGAGATCCGTGTATTTTGATATTTCGAAAATTGATGACTATGGGTGTCTGTCTCACATTGATCTGACAAAGGTGAAGCCGGGGAAAACCGTTGATCTGGATGATTACGAAAAAGACAGCCCTATGGATTTTACTCTCCTCAAAAGGTCTACGTTGAATGAGCTGAAGAGAGGAATTTACTACAAGACACGCTGGGGTAATGTGAGACCGGGCTGGCATCTTGAATGCGCATCCGTGTCTATGAAGTATCTGGCGGATGCCTTTGATATCCATGCGAGTGGGACTGATGTGGTATTTCCTCATTGTGAGAATGTCATGGCCATAGGACGTGCCGCGACAGGCAAGCGAATTGCCAATTACTGGCTCAGCACAGAACTGGTCATGGTGGAAGGGAAGAAAATGTCCCGTTCTCTCGATAATGTCCAGACGATAAATGATCTTGAGAAAAGGGGATATGGGGGCAGGGATATACGATTTTTTCTCCTGAGTACCCACTACCGAAAACCCCTCAATTTTTCTCTGGGCACGCTGGATACCGCAAAAAATACCGTGAAAAAATTGAACTGGTTTATTCAACGGCTGATCCGTTTCACTCCCGGGCGAGGATTCCCTGATACGGATCAATATCTCTATGATGTGAAACAGGGATTTACCGGTGCGATGGATGATGATTTCAACGTGTCGGCGGCGTTGGCCTCTCTCTTCGAGTTTGTGGGTAAAATCAGTATTCCTCTTTCTCGGGAGGACCTGAGTATAAAGGACAGGGATCATGTGCTGGAGGCGTTGAAAAAAATTGACGGGGTACTGGGTGTCATGAATTTTGCGGAGGAATCATTAACCGAGGAGATGATACGACTGCTCAATGAACGTGAGATTTTGAGAAAGGCCGGAAACTGGAAGGCCTCGGATGACCTCAGGGATAAACTCTTTCATCTTGGAGTGGAGGTATTGGACACGCCTGAAGGTATGAGGTGGAGGCTGAAGTGAAAACCTTCTCCTACAAACCCCCGAAAAAGAGTGTGGGCAGGAATGAGTCCTTTCAGACAAGTTGTTGTCGAGTGTAAATGGAGATGGGTGCTGTGAGTGGCGACATAAGAAAATCAGTGATTGCCGGAACCTGGTATCCCGGCAGTTCCAGGGTGTTACGGGCTGATATCGAACATTATTTTCACAACGTACCCGATGTGGTCATAGACGGGAAGATTATTGGTCTCGTTGCGCCCCATGCAGGGTATATGTATTCCGGTCAGGTTGCCGCGTATGCCTACAAGGTCATAAGGGGGATCGTTTTCGATGCGGTAATTGTCATTGGACCGAGTCATCGGACTCATTTTCGCGGGGTCTCGGTGTATGACAGGGGAGGGTATGAAACGCCGTTAGGCGTGGTTCCCGTGGATGTGGATCTGGCAAGGAGCATTATAGAGCAAAACGAGTTGATATCATATATGCCAGCCGCGCATTTACAGGAACACTCCATTGAAATTCAACTCCCTTTTCTTCAAGTCGCACTCGGAGGGGTTCGTTTTGTGCCTCTTATGATGGGAGATCAGAGCAAGGAGGTCTGTGAGGTTCTTTCTGAGAGCATCTGGAGAGCCGTTAGTGACAGGAAGGTGCTGATAGTGGGGAGTTCAGACCTTTCACATTTTTACTCTTACGAACGGGCCGTGAAGCTTGACTCCGTTGTCCTCGGACACATTGAAAAGATGGATCACAGCGCGCTCTTGAAAGATTTGGATAATGATGTATGCGAAGCCTGCGGGGGAGGGCCAATAATTGTTACCATAATGGTCTCGAAAAAATTGGGTGCGGACAGAGCCGGACTTTTGAAATATGCGAATTCGGGAGATGTAACGGGAGATACGAAAGGTGTGGTAGGATATGCGTCTGCCGTTTTTTATGATAGTCACGCACCTGTGTAACTGCAGGAGTTGATCTTTGTGATGGAGACACCTGAGGGAATGTTCACGGAAGTGGAAAAAAGGACCCTTATTGATATCGTGAAAACGGTGATCAAATGTACATTGGAGGGAAAAGCAATTCCAAAATTCCGGATTGATTCACCCGCATTGCAGGAGAAGAGAGGAGCGTTTGTCACTCTCAAGAAGCATCATCGTCTGAGAGGATGCATCGGACATATCGAGGCAAGAAAACCTTTGTACAAAACGGTTGAAGAAATGGCTGTCGCTGCCGCCTTCAATGATCCTCGATTCCCTGGTGTAAGAAGTGACGAGTATAATGATTTGTCAATTGAAATATCCGTGTTAAGCCCGCTGAAACGAATAGAGGATATAAGTGAAATCACAGTAGGAATTCACGGCATCTATATTGTCAGAGGCCTGAATTCCGGGCTCCTGCTTCCCCAGGTAGCGACTGAGTATAAGTGGGATAGATTGAATTTCTTGGAGGAAACCTGTTACAAGGCGGGGCTTGATACCGATGCCTGGAAGGAAAAGGATACGAAAATCTATATATTTAGTGCGGATGTTTTTGGCGAAGAATAAATGTCATGTAACGATACACATAGACAAATGACGACTGATTGGGTAATTCGGAAGGAAAAATTAATATAAGAAAATATATTGACAAAATTATTTATTCTAATTAATATGCAAAATTCGCTTTTTAAAAATTTTTAGTGATATTTTTCGTGCCGGTTGTACGAGTATATCAGCTACCGGGTATACAATAAGCTGGCGTAGCTCAACGGGTAGAGCAGCTGATTTGTAATCAGCAGGTTGCGGGTTCGAGTCCCATCGCCAGCTCCAGTATCGGGAACACAGGGAGGGGTACCCGAGTGGCCAAAGGGAGCAGACTGTAAATCTGCCGGCTAAGCCTACGGAGGTTCGAATCCTCCCCCCTCCATCAGAGGATATCGACGCACATTCTTTTTGCAAGAAAACGTCGATTTTATTACCTATCATGGTGAGCGGGAATAGCTCAGGGGCTAGAGCGTCAGCCTTCCAAGCTGAGGGTCGCGGGTTCGAATCCCGTTTCCCGCTCCATTTACTGGTAAAGCCTGAATCTTCCTGTGAAACTAACCGTGCAAAAAAATATCGTTTAATGAGTGCTGTGTGAAATCGGTATGAGTCGGAGGAAGGACCGCCTTTTAAAGGTAAGCCCACGTAGCTCAGTCGGTAGAGCACATCCTTGGTAAGGATGAGGTCACCAGTTCAATCCTGGTCGTGGGCTCCAATGAGATGGATGAGATTTGAGTATGAGAAATATCATTACTTTAGCCTGTACGGAATGCAAGCAGAGAAATTATACGACGACGAAGAACAAGCGAACCATGCAAAATCGCTTTGAGTTGAAGAAGTACTGTAAGTTCTGTCGGGCTCATCGAATTCACAAAGAAACAAAATAGTTTCATGTGTATTTTAGGATACGATATGCGAGGCACAGGCCAGTAGCTCTAATGGATAGAGCGCCGGACTCCAAATCCGGATGCTGGGGGTTCGAGTCCCTCCTGGCCTGCCATTTTATTTTATGGGTGTGATCGCAAAGGGTTTTACATGGATAAAGTAAAATCGATTTTAGAAAAGATCGGGAAATTTTTGAAAGAAGCGAAGTTCGAGTTAAAAAAAGTGGCATGGCCTACGCCCAAACAAACCCTCGCATCCACATCGGTGGTTATTATTGTGGTCATCATTGTTTCAATATTTTTGGGTATTGTGGATTTCGGACTGAGTAAAATAATTAGGCTCGTGTTAGGTTGAATCATGGCACTGAAGTGGTATGTCGTTCACACGTATTCGGGTTTTGAGAACAGGGTAAAAATCTCCCTGCAAGAAAGAATAGAATCGGCGGGAATGCAGGCGTATTTTTCTGATATCCTCATTCCCGAGGAGGATGTTGTCGAGCTGGTCTCCGGTGAAAAAAAAACATCCAAGAGAAAGTTCTTCCCGGGTTATATCCTGGTGAGGATGGAAATGAATGACGATACATGGCACATTGTCAAGGGAACGCCTAAGGTCACCGGGTTTATCGGCGGCAAGGAAAACCCCTCACCCATATCGGACAAGGATGTGGAAACTCTCAGGACGAGGATAAATGAGGGAACCTTGAAACCCAAGCCGAAATTCAGGTTTGACGTGGGTGATCATGTGAGAATTATCGATGGTCCGTTTACCAACTTTGATGGTGTTGTTGATGAGGTGAAGCCTGAGAAAGGGAAGTTGCGGGTCATCGTGAGTATCTTTGGCAGGTCTACCCCTGTCGAGCTCGATTTTATCCAGGTAGTGCAACATGAGTAGAGAAAATCACGTAAAGGAAATTCAATAAAAGGTGAATTGCTATGGCAAAAAAGGTAATCGCGAATATAAAACTGCAGATAAAGGCAGGGAAAGCGACTCCGTCACCTCCCATTGGGCCCGCCCTGGGTCAACATGGGGTGAATATTATGGAATTCTGCAAGGCATATAACGCCATGACGCAAAACCAGGAGGGGATGGTTATTCCCGTTGTCATCACTGTGTATGCGGACAGATCGTTTACGTTTGTCACAAAAACCCCGCCCGCTTCCGTTCTTCTCAAGCAAGCTGCCAAGATAGCAAAGGGTTCCGGAGATCCGAAGCGGGAGAAGGTGGGGATGGTGACGGCGAAACAGGTCAGGGAAATTGCGGAGTTGAAATACAATGATCTCAATGCGGTGAACATGGAGGGTGCGATTAAGATAATACTCGGAACCGCGAAATCCATGGGGATAGACGTAGCGGGATAAGAGAGCAGATATGTGATGGGGATTCTGTTTTGCCGGTATCATTGTCAAAACATCCTTAACATCGCATAGGGATGCCCCGCGATATGGGGTGCAGGTGATTATTTGAGGGTGTGTTATGTCTAAAAGAGGTAAAAGTTTTGCAGAGGCAAAGAAAAAAATTGAGCCTGGGAAGCGATACACGTTACGGGAAGCGGTAGAACTGGTTGTGGACGCAAAGAGGGCCAAATTTGATGAAACTGTCGATGCGGCAATCAGGCTCGGTGTGAATCCCCAGCATGCGGATCAAATGGTAAGGGGAAGTGTTGTGTTGCCGAACGGATTGGGCAAATCCGTGCGTGTTTTGGTGTTTGCGAAAGGTGAAAAAGAAAAAGAGGCCCTCGATGCTGGTGCTGACATCGTTGGTTCTGATGATATTATCGAGAAGATCAAAGGGGGGTGGCTTGAATTTGACAGGGTAATCGCGACTCCCGATATGATGGGCAGTGTCGGAAAACTGGGTAAGATTTTAGGCCCCCGGGGGTTGATGCCGAATCCAAAGGTGGGAACGGTTACGTTTGATGTGGGAAAAGCGGTGAATGAATTGAAGGCCGGCAAGGTGGAATTCAGAGTGGAGAAGGCAGGAATTGTCCACAGCCCCGTGGGGAAGGTTTCTTTCGGGGCGGAAAAACTGTTGGAAAATATTAGTGCCCTGGTGGAGGCGATTATCAAGCTGAAACCCGCATCAAGCAAGGGTACATATCTTCGAAGTATCTCGCTCTCAACTACCATGGGCCCGGGTGTAAAAGTGGATACCCTTGATGTGAGAAATATTTAGGAGTGAGAAATATTTAGCGGAAAAAAGTCTGAGACAGCAGGTACAGGAGTTTAAATGATTATCATTCGGCCTGCCGAGACGGAAGTATTTGGAGAAAATCGATATTGGCCGTGTTTCGTGTTTACCGATATATCCTGTATCATACAAAGCTCTCTGACTTTCACTCACGTTAACAGTGAATCGAAAGATTGATGGTGAACGAATTCATATGAGGAAAGGAGGTTAGAGATTGGATCGAAGGACAAAGGAAAAGGTTGTTGCTGAGCTTCATGAAAAACTTAAAGAGACGAAGCTCGCAGTACTGACCGGATATGTCGGGCTCAATGTAGAGAAAATGATGGCGTTGAGGAATGTATTGAGAAGATCCGGGGCAGAATTGCATGTGGTGAAAAATACGCTTCTGAGGATCGCCTCGAAAGATACTGCGCTCAGCACGTTGGAGGAGCACTTCAGAGGTCCCCTGGCACTTGTCCTGAACCGTGGGGATGTGGTTGAACCGACCAAGGTGTTAATCGACTTCGCGAAGAAAAACGCTGAGCTGGAAATCAAGGCGGGAGTACTTGACGGGAAGTTCCTGAGCAAGGAGCAGATCGGATTGCTTTCGGAATTGCCCACCAGAGAAGTCCTTCTTGGTAAGTTCCTCTCAGTGCTGGTGGGAGTGCAAACCGCTCTTGTGAGAGTGTTGAGCGGTGTACCGAGAAATTTCGTTCAGGTTCTCGGTGCGTATCAAATGAAGAAACAATCTGGAAATTGAGAATATATGAGGAAAGGAAAATGAATATGGCCGGCAAGATTACAAAAGACGATGTGATAAAGTTTATAGAAGAAATGACGGTACTTGAGCTTTCAGAGTTGGTGAAGGAACTGGAAGGAAGATTCGGAGTGTCCGCGGCGGCTCCGGTGGGTGTGGCTGCAGTTTCGGCGGGAATTGAGCAGGCTGCTGCCGCGGAGGAAAAAACTGAGTTTGATGCAATTCTTACCGGATTTGGTGATCAGAAAATTCAGGTCATCAAGGTGGTGAGAGCCATTACGGGTCTCGGACTTAAAGAGGCGAAAGATATGGTGGATGGTGTGCCAAAGCCGATCAAAGAGGGTGTATCGAAAGACGAGGCACAGGATATCAAAAAGAAAATAGAAGAAGTCGGTGGTACCGTGGAGATTAAGTAGAACAACCCTGAAGCGTTCGAGGAATGATGAAAAGAGCACAGCGGGGGATTAAATAATGTGTATACCGACAACAATGTATCTTATTAATAAAGGATGATATGGGCGAGATTAGAAAAAGATTCGGCCGCATTAAGAGAGTTCTGGAAATTCCCAATCTGATTGATATCCAGAAAAAGTCCTACGAAAAGTTTTTGCAGAAGGATGTTGAACAGACCAAAAGGGGTAGTTATGGACTCCAGGGTGCATTTAAGAGCGTTTTCCCCATTTCTGATTTCAGTGGGAAGTGTTCTCTTGAATTCGTAAGCTATAAGATCGGAGATGCGAGGTATGATGTCAAGGAATGCATCCAGAAGGGATTGACATATGCAGCTCCTCTGAAAATTGTGGTGAGGCTGGTTGTATTTGATACAGATCGGGGCTCAGGACAAAAAACAATCCGGGACATCAAGGAACAGGAGATCTATTTTGGGGAGATACCGCTGATGACGGAAAACGGTACTTTCATAATGAATGGTACGGAAAGGGTGATTGTCAGCCAGCTCCACAGGTCTCCGGGCATTTTTTTTGATCATGACAAAGGTAAAACCCTTGCCAGTGGAAAATTGATTTATTCGGCGAGAGTCATTCCTATCAGAGGATCCTGGCTGGATTTTGAATTCGATTCCAAAGACCTTCTGTACGTGAGGATCGACAGGCGGAGAAAAATGCCTGTGACCATTCTTTTAAAAGCAATGGGAAACTCGACGGAAGCCATCCTCAACTATTTTTACAATATTGAAAGGGTGGTTCCCGAGGCGAAGAAACTGTACATGATCGTAAACGAATCCCTCATTGGCGAGAAGTCACCTGAGGATATTAAGGATCCTGAAACCGGTGAAGTGATTATTAAGAAAATGCGAAAATTTAACAAGGCTCATTTGAAAAGGATGGCTGAGTTGAAAATCAATCGCATACAGGTGAAGGATGTTGACATTGTGGGAAAGATCCTTGCATCGAATGTGGTCGATCAGGACACCGGGGGAGTGTTGTTGAAGTGTAACGAGGAGTTAGCTCTGGAAGGATTGGAGCGGATACAGGAAAAAAAGTATAACGAGCTGCAGTTCATCTATATCGACGAGGAAGGATCAAATTCTTCCATACGGGATACTCTTCTGGTTGACAGGATTGAAAATACTGAGGAAGCGATAATAGAAATATACAGGAGGCTGCGACCGAGTAACCCGCCCACACCGGAAACGGCTCACAAATTTTTCAACAGTCTCTTCTTTGACCCTGCCAGCTATGACCTCTCTGACGTGGGGAGGGCGAAGATGAATTATAAACTTCGCCTTGATGTTCCCATCGAGGTGACGGTATTGCGCAATGAAGATATATTGGCAGCTGTCAAGTACCTCATCGATCTGAAAAACGGTGCCGCTGATTGTAGCGTTGATGATATAGATCATTTAGGAAACAGACGTGTACGGTCAGTGGGAGAGCTCATTGAGAATCAGTACCGGATTGGTCTGGTAAGAATAGAGAGGGCAATCAAAGAGAGAATGAGTCTCCAGGACATAGAAACCATGATGCCCCATGAACTCATCAATGCAAAACCGGTTTCCGCGGTGGTAAATGAATTCCTGGGAAGCAGCCAGCTTTCCCAGTTCATGGATCAGACGAATCCACTTTCTGAAATCACCCATAAGAGAAGATTGTCCGCTCTCGGACCCGGTGGGCTCACAAGAGAAAGAGCGGGATTCGAGGTTCGTGATGTTCACCCCACCCATTACGGCCGCATTTGTCCTGTGGAAACCCCGGAGGGGCCGAATATCGGTCTTATTGTTTCTCTCAGTACCTATGCAAGAGTGAATAAGTTCGGTTTTATCGAAACTCCGTACCGGGTTGTCCAGAACGGGAAGGTTTTGGATGAGGTTCGTTATCTGACGGCGATAGAAGAAGAGCAATTTGTCATTGCACCGGCAGATATCCCGGTTGATGCGGGAGGCAGATTTGTCGGGGAAATGATCTCTGCGCGAAAAGGAAGCGATTTCATCTCAGTCACACCAGCGGAAGTCAATTTGATGGATGTGTCGCCAAATCAGCTTGTGAGCATTGCCGCCGCATCGATACCCTTTCTCGAGCACGATGATGCCAACCGAGCACTTATGGGTTCCAACATGCAGCGGCAGGCGGTCCCGCTCTTGCGGCCCGAGATTCCTCTTGTGGGAACCGGCATGGAATCGGTTGTTGCGAAAGATTCCGGTGCGGTCATAGTGGCGAAGCAAGCGGGTATTGTTGAATACGTGGATGCGTCCCGAATCGTAATCAAGAGTGACGCCGGAAGTCTGGATGAACTTGATACGGGGGTTGATATTTACAACCTGGTCAAGTATCAGCGCTCAAACCAGGATACATGTTTCAACCAGAAACCGGTAGTAAACAGGGGGGAATGGGTCGATCGGGGTGATATTATCGCCGACGGACCCGCGACTGACTCGGGAGAACTGGCTTTGGGAAGAAATGTCACGGTGGCCTTCATGTCCTGGGGAGGGTACAATTACGAGGATTCCATACTGGTCAGCGAAAGAGTGATCAAGGACGATATCTATACGTCAATTCATATCGAAGAATTCGAAACCATGGCGAGGGACACAAAACTGGGGAAGGAGGAGATCACGAGGGATATACCGAATGTGGGAGAGGAGGCACTTAAGAATCTTGATGAAAGTGGTATTGTGAGAATGGGAGTGTTTGTGAAGTCGGGGGATATCCTGGTCGGGAAAATAACCCCCAAAGGTGAAACCCAATTATCCCCTGAGGAAAAGCTGCTTCGAGCCATATTCGGTGAGAAGGCAAGTGATGTAAGGGATACGTCTCTCAGGGTTCCTCCCGGTGTTGAGGGAACGGTAATAGATGCGAAAATTTTTTCAAGGAAAGGCGCCGAAAGGGATCATCGGTCGCAGTTTATAGAAGATGAGGCCGTGCGAAATCTCTGTAAAGACCGGGATGATGAGATAAGAATTATTACAGAGAGTGTGAAGAAAAATATTGCCGGAATGCTCGTAGGGAAAATTTCCGCATCAAAATTGGTTGATCCCAGAAAGAAAAAAATACTCCTCAAGAAGGGTGAAGTGATCGCACAAGAAGCGTTGGAGAAAATACCCTTTGGTTTATGGAAGGAGATTACCCTCGCGGGAAAAGACGCAACGGAGGAAAAAGTCGGTACCCTGCTTGAGAACTATGAGAGAAAAAAAGAGATAGTACGGGTTTATTTTGATGAAAAGATTGAAAAACTGAAGGCCGGTGATGAGCTTCCACCCGGTGTCATCAAGATGGTGAAGGTTTACATTGCGATTAAGAGGATACTGTCGGTCGGTGACAAGATGGCGGGGAGGCACGGCAATAAAGGTGTCCTGTCAAGGATCCTCCCGGAGGAAGATATGCCTTACTTCAAAGATGGAACACCTGTTGACATTATTCTGAATCCCCTGGGCGTTCCGTCGCGAATGAATGTAGGACAGATCCTTGAAACCCATTTAGGTTGGGCATCCAAGCGCTTGGGGGAAAAGATTAATAAGATGTTGGAGGATCATTATGGTCCCGACCGCTTGAAGAAGACATTGAAAAATCTTTACTCTTCCCCGGAATTCAACCGGTTTATCGATGGTGCCACTGAGGAACAGCTTAAAGCGTTCATCAGAAAGTTGAAGAGAGGTATCCTTGTATCCACTCCGGTTTTTGATGGAGCGGATGAACGCGAAGTGAGGGATATGCTCGTCATGTCCGGGTTACCGGAGAACGGTCAGACTATCCTGTTCGATGGGAGAACCGGTGAACCCTTTGAACAGGAGGTTACGGTAGGAACAATTTATATGTTGAAGTTGCACCATCTTGTTGACGATAAAATTCATGCCAGGTCTATCGGTCCGTATTCTCTGGTCACGCAGCAACCTCTGGGGGGTAAAGCCCAGTTCGGAGGTCAGAGGCTCGGTGAAATGGAGGTGTGGGCCATGGAGGCCTACGGGGCATCGTATTCACTCCAGGAATTTCTCACGGTCAAATCAGATGACGTTGCGGGGAGGACCCGGATCTATGAGGCTATAGTGAAGGGTGAGCATACATTCGAACCGGGGATCCCGGAATCCTTCAATGTTCTTGTGAAGGAATTGCAGAGTCTTTGCCTCGACGTTGACTTAGTTGAAGAAGAGTAAGGTTATGAATAACTGTACATCAATCTGAGTATATGCAGGAGAAGAATCAGTGGAAGATATTTTTAGCTATTTCGAAAAACCAAAGGATCCCATCCGGTTCAGCGCAATTAAATTGTCGGTTGCCTCACCGGAAAAGATTCTGTCATTGTCCCATGGTGAGGTAAAAAAGCCGGAGACGATTAATTACAGAACCTTCAAGCCGGAAAGGGATGGTCTTTTTTGTGCAAAAATATTCGGTCCAGTGAAGGATTATGAGTGTCTCTGTGGCCGCTACAAACGGATGAAATACAGAGGCGTCGTCTGTGAAAAGTGCGGGGTTGAGGTCATCCAGTCAAAAGTTCGCAGGGAGAGGATGGGGCATATTACTCTGGCAACGCCGGTTGCTCATATCTGGTTTCTCAAAAGCCTCCCGAGCAGAATAGGGAACGTGTTAGACTTAAGTCTCAAAGAATTGGAAAAGGTGCTCTATTTTGAGTCCTGGATAACCCTGGATCCTAAAAACACCCCGTTAAGAAAAAAGGAGCTCCTCTCGGAAGAAGACCTGATTGAGTTAAAAGAGCAATATGGAGAGAATTCCTTTGAAGCGGGTATCGGTGCCGAGGCTATCAGGAAACTGCTGGAGGAAGTTGATCTCGCGAAACTCGATCAGGAGCTTCGCGATGAGCTCAGGATGACCCTTTCCGACACCAAGAGGAAAAAGCTTGTCAAGAGATTAAAGGTCATTGAGGCTCTGATAAAGTCAAAGACGAACAAGCCTGAATGGATGATTCTGACCGTTTTGCCTGTGATTCCCCCCGATCTTCGTCCTCTCGTGCCTCTCGACGGGGGACGTTTTGCCACATCTGACCTCAATGATCTGTACCGGCGTGTCATAAACAGGAATAATCGGTTGAAGCGCCTGCAGGAATTGAATGCCCCTGAAATTATTATCAGGAATGAGAAGAGGATGCTCCAGGAAGCGGTTGATGTTCTGTTTGATAATGGCAGGAGAGGAAGGGCCATTACCGGTTCCAACAAGAGGCCACTCAGATCTCTCTCGGACATGTTGAAAGGAAAACAGGGAAGATTCAGACAGAACCTTCTCGGCAAGAGAGTGGATTACTCGGGGAGATCGGTAATTACGGTGGGACCCGATTTGAGGCTCCATCAGTGCGGTCTTCCGAAAAAGATGGCACTGGAACTTTTCAAACCTTTTGTTTACAACCGCCTCGAGGAGAAGGGGTATGTCACCACAGTGAAGAGCGCGAAAAAGATGGTGGAGAGAGAAACGTCCGAGGTATGGGATGCCCTGGATGAAGTGGTCCGTGAATACCCTGTTTTGCTCAACAGGGCTCCGACCCTTCACAGACTCGGTATACAGGCGTTCGAGCCTGTTCTCATTGAGGGGAAGGCCATCCAGCTCCATCCCCTGGTCTGTACTGCCTTCAACGCTGATTTCGACGGGGATCAGATGGCTGTCCATATTCCCCTGTCTATTGAGGCTCAAACGGAGGCGAGGGTGCTGATGATGTCTACGAATAATATCCTCTCGCCGGCGAATGGGAAACCGATTATCAACCCGAGTCAGGATATTGTGCTGGGTATCTACTACCTGACGAGAGCAAAAGCCGGGGTGAAAGGCGAGGGAATGACCTTTGCGGATGTGAAGGAAGTTCGTTGTGCCCTCGATGCGGATGTGGTCGATCTCCATGCGAAGATCAGAGTTCGTATGAATGGTGAACTAAAGGATACAACGGTAGGGAGGGTAGTGCTCTATGAGATTGTGCCACAGGGAATTCCTTTTGACCTCATCAATAAGGTGATGAACAAGAAGGAGCTGGCAAATCTGATTGACGGTTGCTACAGATCATGTGGAGCCAAGACAACGGTATTGCTCGCTGACCAGCTGAAAGATCTGGGGTTCAAGTATGCAACAAGTTCCGGGGCATCGATTGCCATCCATAATATGGTCATTCCGGAAAACAAGAAGGACATTGTTGCCATGGCCGATAAGGAAGTATTGAAAGTCCAGAAACAATACATGGAAGGTCTTATTACGGATGGAGAGCGTTACAATAAGGTTATCGATATATGGGCTCAGGCGACGGAAAAGATTGCCGCTGAAATGCTCAGCGGGATAGGGACTGAGGAGGTGACAACTTCCACCGGAACAAAACCCAAAAAAGAAAGTTTAAATCCCATCTTTATGATGGCTGATTCCGGTGCACGAGGGTCGGCTGTCCAGATCAGGCAGTTGGCCGGCATGAGAGGGCTGATGGCCAAACCCTCGGGGGAAATCATTGAGACCCCGATAACGGCAAATTTCAGAGAGGGATTGACGGTTCTTCAGTATTTTATCTCAACCCACGGTGCACGGAAAGGACTTGCCGACACCGCCCTCAAAACTGCCAACTCGGGTTATCTCACCAGGAGGCTTGTCGATGTGGCTCAGGATTGTATCATCAGTGAGCATGACTGTGGTACCATAGACAGTATTTACGTGTCCGCACTCATGGAAGGCGGGGAGATCATAGAGACGGCCGGGGAGAGAGTTCTCGGGAGAGTCGCACTGGAAGAAGTCAAGGATCCCTTTACCGGGGAGATTATTGTGCACGCGAATCAGGAAATTGATGAAACACTTGCCGAGAAGATTGACAGAAGTGGTATCGAGCGGGTCAACATACGCTCCGTTCTCACGTGCAAGTCGAAGCATGGTGTCTGTGCAATGTGTTACGGGAGGGATCTCGCCCACGGACGTCTGGTGAACATCGGGGAGGCTGTGGGGATTATTGCTGCTCAGTCCATAGGAGAGCCGGGGACGCAGCTCACGATGAGAACGTTCCATATCGGTGGTACGGCGAAGTTTGAAGAACATTCCACTCTCGAGGCGAGGCATGACGGGACGATAAAGTTCATGAATTTCAACACGGTAAAAAGCAGGGGACAGTACCTTGTGGTCATGAACAGGAACGGTGAGATTCATGTGCTGGATGAACAGGGAAGAAGTCGTGGGAAGTACCCGGTTCCCTACGGAGCGCACCTGAGGGTTAAGGAAAAGCATGTGGTGAAGAGAGGAGATTTGCTCGCGGAGTGGGATCCGTTCTCAATACCGATTCTCGCTGAGGTTGACGGGACGGTTAAATATGGAGACATTATCGAAGGCAAGACCATGCAGGAGCAGGTCGATGAGGTGACCGGTCTTTCCAGAAAGGTAATTGTCGAATACAAAGCGGCAAACTTAAGAACCCGTGTTTCGATTAAAGATGAGAAAGGAAGGACGGCAAAGATACCGGGGACAAACTCTGTAGCGAGATACCTTTTACCGGTCGGGGCGAATATTGTTGTTTCTGAGGGTGATAAAGTAAAGGCAGGCGACATCGTTGCCAAGATTCCGCGGGAAACCACGAAAACGAAGGATATCACAGGAGGTCTTCCCAGGGTTGCGGAGCTCTTCGAAGCGCGTAAGCCCAAGGAGTTTGCGGTCATCAGCGAGATCGACGGTACTGTGTCGTATGGAAAGGATGCAAAGGGCAAGAGAAAAGTGATAATCACCCCGGAGGTGGGAGAGGGGAAGGAGTACCTCATACCCAAGGGCAAGCACGTGAGTGTCCAGGAGGGAGATCGGATCCATGCGGGTGAAGCGTTGATGGATGGCGCCCACAATCCTCATGATCTTCTCACCATTAAGGGGGAGAAGGCACTGGCCCGGTACCTGGTGGATGAAGTGCAGGAGGTGTACAGGCTTCAGGGGGTCAAAATAAATGACAAGCATATGGAAATTATTGTGCGTCAGATGCTGCGCAGAGTCAAAGTGAAGGACCCCGGAGATACATCTTTCATTTCGGATGAGCAGGTGGAGCGGCACCGTTTTCAGGAGGAAAATGAAAGGGTCCTTGCCAAGGGAGGGAAACCTGCTATCGGGGAGCCGATGCTCCTGGGTATTACAAAGGCATCTCTCAGTACGCAAAGCTTCATCTCCGCGGCATCATTCCAGGAAACGACGCGTGTCCTCACCGAGGCGGCTCTGGCAGGGAAAATAGATTACCTGAGAGGGCTCAAAGAGAATGTCATCATGGGAAGATTAATCCCTGCGGGAACAGGACTCCCCATGTACAGAAAACTGGGGATTAAAGCAGCGGCAGATGAAATGGCCGGAGAATTAGAATACAGCGATTTGGATGAGAAAAAGCTTGACATCAAGGCCATGAATTGATAGCAACTCGAATTTCGCCGAACCAGCGGGTAACGCATGGCCTGAACTTGATATTGGGAGGAGTAATGCCGACAATAAATCAATTAGTTCGAAAGGGGAGAACAAAGATACAGAGGAAAACGTCAACACCTGCTCTCGCCAGTTGTCCGCAAAGACGGGGAGTATGCGTGAGAGTGTACACCTCTACCCCCAAGAAGCCGAACTCGGCCTTGAGGAAGGTGGCAAGGGTCCGTCTTGCCAGCGGTTACGAGGTGACTTCGTATATACCCGGTGTGGGACACAATCTGCAGGAGCATTCCATTGTTCTTGTGAGGGGGGGGAGGGTGAAAGACCTTCCCGGTGTCCGTTATCATATAGTGCGGGGAACATTGGACACCGTCGGTGTGCAGGACAGAAAACAGGGGAGATCAAAGTACGGAACCAAGAAACCAACCTGAGCAGGAATTAAGTTATGCCGAGAAGAAGAGAAGTTGTCAAAAGAGAGATAATGCCTGATCCCAAGTATCACAATAAACTGGTGGCAAAATTTATCAATAATCTGTTGAGGAGGGGTAAGAAAAGCGTCGCGGAGTCTATTTTGTATGGAGCCTTCGATATCATTGAAAAGAAAGCGAAGGAGCAGCCGGTAGAGATTTTTGAAAAGGCGATCAACAATGTCAAGCCTGTGATAGAGGTGAAGTCACGGCGGGTAGGAGGATCGACATATCAGGTGCCAACGGAAGTTATGCCCTCGAGGAGGATGGCCCTGGCGATTCGCTGGATAATTCTCCATGCAAAAGAGCGTGCCGAGAAGACAATGAGAGAGAAATTGGCTGCAGAGTTAATTGATGCAGCGAATAACCGGGGAGCCTCTGTCAAAAAGAGAGAGAGTGTCCACAAAATGGCAGAGGCCAATAAGGCATTTGCCCATTACCGATTTTAGCACATTTCAGGTTTGGGTGAATGTAATTGGCACGTACCGTTCCGTTGAATAGTCTTCGCAATATCGGAATTATGGCGCACATTGATGCCGGTAAAACAACCACGACAGAAAGGATATTATATTATACTCACGAGTCCTATAAAATGGGCGAGGTCGATGAAGGTACCGCGACCATGGACTGGATGGAGCAGGAGCAGGAAAGAGGAATCACCATCACCGCTGCTGCTACCACATGCAACTGGAGAAATCACCGTATCAATATCATTGATACGCCAG
>VGTB01000045.1 GCA_016874835.1 Deltaproteobacteria bacterium
CAGTTGTAATCTCCCTCTCCGACGATACAGCGGATGCCGTTGTCCTTCATGTTGAGGGCCTGTCCCCTGCCCTGTACACCGTAGCCGATGACGGCGACGGTTTCGTCCTTGAGCACTTTCCTTGCCCTGTCCAGCGTGAATTCCTCAGAGGTGATTACTTCTTCGGTCTCACCGCCGATGTTGAGTTTTGGCATATCATACCTCCTTCATTAATAGTCATTTCTCATGTCATCGCGAGGAGTGCACGCGACGTGGCGATCTTGTTGAATATCGATAAGTTGTGAGATTGCTTCGCTACGCTCGCAATGACGTTTCGAGTAGATTTTCAAAGGTCTCATGACTGTTTTTTATGCAAACAAAAATTAACCGATTTGTTGTGGAGAACATCGCTTGAGGGCGACGATGCCGGTGCGAACAAAGTCCTCCATCCCTATTGTTTCCAGGAGGGACAGGGAGTCTTCGATTTCCTGTCTGTCGCCGGTGACCTCCAGAATGCAATAGTCGGCATCCGTACTTACAATTTTCCAGGAGTGTATGTCAACTATTTGCGTGAACCGGTCTCTGTTCGAGGCGGTCACTTTCATCCTGACTAGGATCATTTCCCGCTGTGCGGAGGACACATCCGTCAGATCCCTCACCTCAAGGACGTCCACGAGTTTGTTGAGTTGCTTCTCAAGCTTTATGACGGTTTCCTGATCGCCGATGGTGGTAATGATGATGTTGGTTATTTCGGGATTTCTGGTGATGTTCGCCGAAATGCTCTCTATGTTGAATCCCCGGCCACTGAAGGTTCCGGCGATTCTCGCCAGTACGTCGGGTTTGTTGTTCACAAGGATTGAAATCGTATTTTCTCGTACAGTCATGTATCGAACACCTTTCTATTTTCAGAGGTCGTTCATGCGGCCTTCTCTTCCTTGCTGAGAACCATTTCCGTAAGCGGCGCCCCCGGTCTGACCATAGGATACACGCCTTCCTCAGGTTCTACATGGAAGTCCATCACCACAACCCCCGGCTCGTTGAGCCCCTGCTGCAACGTAGATTCTACCTCTTCGGGATGGGTCGCCCGGAGACCCACTGCACCGTATGCTTCCGCCAGCTTCACGAAGTCCGGCACATTGGCGATGTCACTGTGGGAATACCGCTTCCCATAGAACAGCTCCTGCCACTGGCGCACCATGCCCAGGTACCCGTTGTTCAGAATCACCACCTTGACGGGGAGGTTATAGTTGACGGCCGTTGCCAGTTCCTGGATATTCATCTGGATGCTCCCGTCGCCGGCGATGTCCACGACGAGTTTGTCCGGTCGGGCGACCTGTGCACCGATCGCCGCGGGGAATCCGAATCCCATGGTGCCGAGGCCACCGGAAGAGACGAAGGAATTGGGATAGTCGAAATGATAAAACTGTGCGGCCCACATTTGGTTCTGCCCTACCTCTGTCGTGATTATAGCCTGGCCGTTTGTGAGGCGATAAAGCGTCTCGACGACATGCTGGGGTTTGGTTTTCCCGGTGCGGCAGTACGTCAGGGGCGCGTGCTCTTTCCACAGGTCGATCTGTTTCAGCCACTCCCGGGTCTGTCCCTCCGGTATGGTAAATCCTTTTTCGGAGACGTACTGATTCAGGAAGTTTAATATGGGCTTGCAATCACCCACTATCGATGCTTTAGCCTTGACGAATTTATCGATGGATGCCGGGTCGATGTCGATATGAATGACCTTTGCGTGTGGTGCGAAGGCATCTAACTTTGAAGTAACCCGGTCGTCAAACCGGACACCGATGGCAATCAGGAGATCGCAGTGACTGATCGCCATATTAGCGTAATACGTGCCGTGCATTCCCGGCATGCCCAGCCAGAGTGGGTCTGTTGCGGGGAACCCCCCGAGCCCCATCAGCGTCGATGTGACGGGGATATGGAGTTTTTTTGCAAATGTCCTGAATTCTTCCGAAGCCTTTCCTAAAAGCACTCCTCCGCCCGATATAATGAGAGGCCTTTCGGCTTTCCTGATCATATCCAGGGCTTTCATGCACGCCTCCGGGGTAAAGGCGTATTTGCCGTTATTGTTGTTATTCGAAATGTTCGGTTGCCAGGAAATGTCTTTTTCTTCGATGACGGCTCGGGTGACGTCCTTGGGGATATCAACGAGGACCGGTCCCGGGCGTCCCGATCGGGCAATATAGAATGCCTCTCTCACGGTTCGTCCCAGGTCTTCGATTCTTCTGACCAGCACGTTGTGCTTGGTACACGGTCTCGTGATACCGGTGATGTCCACTTCCTGGAACGCGTCGCCGCCGATCATCGGTGTCGGGACCTGGCCGGTAAAGACGACGACGGGAATGGAATCCATGAAGGCGTTGGCAATACCCGTGACGGTGTTCGTTGCCCCCGGTCCGGATGTGACCAGACAGACACCCACTTTCCCGGAAACCCGTGCGTATCCGTCGGCTGCATGGATAGCGCCCTGTTCATGCCTCACCAGGATATGTCTGATGTCGCTCCTGAACAGCTCATCAAAAATATCCAGGACGGCGCCACCCGGGAAACCGAAGATGGTATCGACATTCTCCTGTTTTAAAGCTCTGAAAAGAACCTGTGCTCCTGTTACATTCATCTCTTCATCCTCCTGTTTGTTACATTTTACAAAATAAAAAAACCGTTACCAGCGGCTGGTAACGGTTTTTGAATAGCCACTCATTATGTCACGCGCAAACCATCACCCGGCCCCCGTTCTGAAGGGAATGATTATCCCGATAATGATGATAATGGCGATGTTTGCGATGCGTGAACCGTTCATACTAAAATTCCTTGATGTGGGGGCATCTATAACAGGCTTCACGAGGATTGTCAAGCATATTTTATTTTTTACATTTGCCTCTGAGGATTTTTCCGGTTTACCGCGATTGCCCCCGTGCGGTTTATCTCCTTCACGCCGAACGGCTGGAAGTAGCCGAGCACCGCTGCGGTTTCGTCGGGATGACCCGTCGCTTCCAGGATATAGTAACCGGGTGACATGGTAACTATCCTGCAGTTGAACATTTGTATCGCCCTCATGATTTCTGAGATGGTTTCCTGCTGTATTGTCACGCCGATCAACATCAGTTCTCTCTGCATGTATGCAGGTCCCGTGAGATCGATTACCTCCTGCACATCCACCAGTTTGTCCAGTTGTTTTTTGATTTTTTCCGTGAAATCAGGATCCGATTCGCTGGTCAGGGTAATTCTTGAAATCTCCGGGTTCGTGGTTTCCGCCACGCAGAGGCTTTGAATGTTATACCCGTGCCGGCCGAAGACGCCCGCCACCCGTGAGAGCACGCCCGGCTGATTGTTGACTAAAATGGAAATGGTTTGTTCCTGTTCGCGTACCTTTCTGAGCATGGAGCATCCTCCTTACACGTTTAATCGAGTCTGTCGTGAATCATCTCGATATTCGAGCGACCGGGCGGTATGATGGGGAACACGTAGTTGTTCGGATCAACCACCGCTTCAAGTAAATAGGGCCCTTCAGTGTTGACCATGGCCTCGATTCCGGACTGGGGGTTCTCATCCACCACAATCCTGCTTCCCGGAATCCCGAATCCCCGAGCGACCGCAACGAAATCAACCTTGCTTCCCAGGTCGATGGTGTTGAAGCGGTCGTTGTAGAAAAGATCCTGGATCTGCCGGATCATTCCTAAATGGCCGTTGTTGATGACGACAATCTTGATGGGCAGGTTGTAGTAGCCAACGGTGGCCAGTTCCTGGATGTTCATGTAAAATCCGCCGTCTCCGGTTATGGCCACGACGGCCCGCTCCGGGCAGCCCACCTTGGCGCCGATGGAGGCGGGAAGGCTGAATCCCATCGTGCCCATGCCGCCGCTGGTGATCAGACTGCGGGGGTCGCGTGCCTTCCAGGTGCGCACCGTCCATATCTGGTTCAGTCCCACATCCGCAACGACAGTGGTTTCCCCGGGCATGGCTTCCTGGACCTTGCGAATGAAATCTCCGGCCTGGCCGCATCCGCTGCCGTTGGCGATTTTTTTCTCGGCTGCCTCCCGTTCTGCTTCGATTCTCTGGAGCCACTCGGACTTCTCTTTCTCGTTCACAAGCGGGAGCAGCGCTGTCAGGGCGTCACGGATATCGCCCACGTAAGGCAGGTTGATCTTGATGCTTTTGCCGATGGAGGTGGGATCGATATCGATCTGGGCAATGTTTGCCAGTGGGGCGAATTCCTCGATAAGGGCGGTGCTCCGGTCCGAAAACCGTGTACCCACGGCAAGAATAAAATCGCACTGGTGCACAATGCGGTTTGCCAGTTCATTCCCGTGCGTTCCTATCAGGCCCAGGTTGTATCCGTTTGCCGCATCGACGGAGCCGATTCCCATCATGGTAGTAACGAAAGGGATATTTGCCTTTTCTATAAGCTGGCGGATGAGATGGAAGGCATTGGCTAACTTCACGCCACCGCCGATGATAATGAGAGGCCGTTCGCTTTGATTCAGCGCCCTGGCGATTTTTTCTATCTGTTCCGGAGTCTCCGCCCTCTTTCCGTTCATTTTTAGAGTGGAGGCTCCTCTTTCTCCCGCCAGCTCGCATTTCGATGCCAGGATATCCCTGGGCAAATCCACCAATACCGGGCCCGGTCGGCCAGTTTTGGCCAGTTCAAAGGCCTGCCTCATGGTAGAGGCGAGATTTTTCACATTATGGACCTGATAACTGTGCTTTGTGATGGGCATGGTGATGCCGATGATATCCGTTTCCTGGAAGGCGTCCTGGCCCAGGAGGCTCGTACTCACCTGTGCCGTCAGGGCGACCATGGGGGTTGAATCCATGAAGGCTGTGGCGATGCCCGTAACCAGGTTGGTTGCCCCCGGTCCCGATGTGGCGAGGCAGACCCCTACCTTGCCGGTGGCACGGGCGTAGCCGTCCGCAGCATGGGCGGCCGCCTGTTCGTGCCGCATGAGATAGTGGCGGATCGGGCTATTCATCAAGCGGTCATGAATGGGAAGAGTAGCTGCCCCGGGGTATCCGAAGATGACATCAATACCCTCTTCACGGAGGACTTGAATGACGATGTCTGCACCTATGGTTTCCATTGTTCTCACTCCTTACTTCTGAAAAAAATAAAAGCCGCAGATTCCTCTGAACGGCGGCTTTTTATAAATAAAAAAGCCGCGGGATTTGGGGCCCGCGGCTCATTGTTTCTCTGTCAGTCCATCACAGAAACCGAGCAGCGGTCCCCATAAGTACGAGTACTACTACGGCTACGACCAAAATACTGCTGTTCAGATTGTGATGGATCATGGGTATTCCTTTGTCTTAAAGTAGGTTCGAATTATATAAAAAAATTGTTGTTTGTCAAGGCTTTTTTACACCTATTACCCCTGATACGTAATAGTGCACACGTTACGGGGTGATCACCCCTGCGGCATCGGCCGCATACGTTACGGTGGGAGAGCTGCTCGCATGACTTGCGGTAATCGCTAAGGTGTTAATAGTTCCGCCTGCAGTGACGAGCACATTTGTCGTCGGACTGAAGCCCAATGCGGTAATATCGGCTGTACTCCCGATCGATGCCGATGGATAGTCGTGAAAATAGAGCTGTGCTGAAGTATAGGCATTCCTCACATCAGACCTTGCGGAAGAGTTGTAACCTCTCTGCCTGTAGGCGGTGAACTGCGGAATCGCGATCGCAGCCAGGATACCGATGATGGCAATAACGATCATCAACTCAATCAGGGTAAAACCCTTCTTTCCCCTCTTTTTGTAGAATGCACGCATAACAATCCTCTTTCAGTCAAAAATTTCGCTTGAAGTTAGCAAATAATATACCATATCGGCAGCAGACCCCAAAAGCGACGCAAATTAATCATCAATGCCTGTTATTGTCAAATATTAGATGCCTCTACGGAAAACCGTTGAGCGCTGCTTCCGTGTATCGATATTTTGCAAGACCGGTGAATTTCACCACCTACGTGTAAACTTCACCCCCGGGAGTCGACATCATTATGGATTGAAATCATTATGCATGAAAAATTCCGTGCGTTCTTTCGAGTTGTAAGTGGCTCTTCTTGTGAGGTGCTTATCGACTTGAGCGGGCGGATTCTCTCTCGTGTTTGGTTAACTCTTCCTTGGGCTCATTGAGAACGGGCTTTACCCCGTTAGGAGTTACTCCTTCAAGAAAACATTCCAGGATAGCCCCGGAGGATGAACTTGATAAAGGATTGCCCGTTTTTGCATCGACCTTAATGAAGACGATCCCATCGGGAACGGGAAACACCTCGATGGGCTTTCCGCGAAGGGCTTTTTCCATGAAGTACAACCATATGGGAGCAGCGGCTCTTCCGCCGGCTTCCTGTCTGCCAAGGGATCTTTCCTGGTCGAATCCTACCCACACGCCTGCAACTAAGGAGGGGGAAAACCCGATGAACCAGGCGTCCCTCATGTCGTCTGTCGTCCCGGTTTTTCCGGCGACGGGTCTCCCTATGCTCTTTACCCGTCTCCCTGTTCCGCTTTCCACGACATCCTGCAGGACATAGGTTGTCATGAAAGCGATGCGCGGGTCGATAACCTGTTCACTTTTCTCCTTGTTTTCTTCAAACACAAGGCCTGTTCTATCGACGATCTTTCTGATAAAAAAGGGCTGGACATGTTTCCCCTGATTTGCCAGTACCCCGTAGGATGCAACCATTTCCTGAAGGGTTACGCCGGATGTTCCCAGTGCCATGGAAAGAGTTTTTGACAGAGGGGATACAATTCCCATGTTCGTTGCGTACGCGGCGGCGTATTCCACTCCGATATCCTGAAGTACTTTTATGGTGATCACGTTCCGCGACTGCACGAGGGCTCTTCTTAACGTAGTTGGTCCATGGTATTCTCCGTCGAAGTTTTGCGGTTGCCAGACGCCGCCTGGTAACGACCTGTCCGGATAGGAAATAGGTTCATCGACGAATCTCGTTGCCGGTGTTAACCCCTTGTCGAACGCGGCGGTATAGATGAATGGTTTGAAGGCTGAACCCGCCTGTCTCCTCGCCTGGGTCGCGCGGTTAAATTCGCTTTTCTTGAAATCTCTTCCTCCGACCATGGCCTTGATGGCACCTGTCTTCGCTTCCATACAGAGAATGGCGCCCTGCACCACTCCCTTCTCGTATTTCTCACGCTCCTCCAGCTCCGAGAGTCCTTTCTCCACGGCATCTCTCGCGGCCTTTTGCATGTCAATGTTCAGGGTAGTATAGATTTCGAGACCTTCCTTATAGAGCACATCGCTGCCGTACTTTTCCTGGATATACCGGCGCACATGTTCGATGAAGTAGGGGGCAATTTTCTCCTTGGGCCTGATGGATCTCAGAATAAGAGGAGTTGCCAGTGCCCGGTCTTTTTCTACAGGAGTAATGTAATTATCCTTTATCATTTGATCCAGCACGTATCCCTGTCTCTGGCGGGCCTTGTCGAAGTGGAGAAAGGGAGAGTAGCTGCTCGGGGCCTTGGGGAGACCCGCCAGCATTGCTGCTTCCGGGAGGGTGAGATATCGTGCGCTCTTTCCGAAGTATGCCTGTGTGGCCGCTTCTATGCCGTACGTGCCATGTCCTAAGTAGATGTGGTTCAGATAGAGGTTCATGATTTCATCTTTGGAAAGATACTTGTCGATCTTGTACGCCAGGACAGCTTCCTTTATTTTTCTCGAGTAGCTTCTTTCGGAGGACAGGTAGAGCGATTTGGCGACCTGCTGCGTGATGGTGCTCCCGCCCTGGACAATGCGGCCCGCCTCAATGTTTTTGAAAAAGGCTCTCGTGATACTGTGGAGATCGAATCCACTGTGCTGATAAAATCGAGAGTCTTCCGCCGCGACGAAGGCCTGAATCACTACTTTTGGGACTTCACTGATATGGATGATTTTTCTGTCTTCTATGAAAAATTCATCGATGAGTTCATTGTTGTCGGCGTATACCCTGGTAGCGATGCTGGGACGGTAGTCCTTGAGGGCGGCGATGCTCGGCAGCTCTTTGAGAACGATATAGTACAGAATACTGCTTCCGACCACTGTCAGCGCGAGGCAGCAGACAATGATGACAAGCAGTATCGTTCCCATGCCGGAGTGTTTGAATGCCGATATTTTTTTCATTTTCATTAAGAATCTACTTCTTTTTCTGCGTCAGGCTGTTTCTTTTCCGCGAATTTTGCCACAAGTATACCGAACTCGTAAAGAATCATCAAGGGGATAGCCATGAGGATCTGGCTGAAGGCATCAGGTGAAGGTGTCAGGATTGCCGCGATGATGAAAATAATCAGGATAGCGTATCTCCTCTGTTTTGCGAGCGTTTTGGAAGTGACCAGCCCGATTTTCGCCATGAAGAAGATAATGACGGGAAGCTCAAAGGATATGCCGAACGCCAGCAGGAGTTTCAGAGTAAAAGAAAGGTACTCACGCAGGGAAAAAAGCGGTCTGAGAATATCCGATGAAAATTCCACGAAGAACCCGAATGCGGGAGGGAGTGCGATGAAATAGCCAAAGAGAATGCCACTGAGGAACAGGAGTGTTGAAGAGATCACGAAAGGGGCAACGTATTTTTTTTCCGATGGGTAGAGACCGGGTGATATGAATTTCCATAACTGATAAAGGGCATAAGGGCTTGTCAGGAATATAGAGGCGAAGAAGGATATTTTCATGTAGTTGAAAAAAGCCTCCGGCAGGCTGGTGAAAATGAGAGAACTGTTCTGGGGAAGTACCTGGATGAGGGGTCGTGTGATAATCTGGAATAGCCACTCCCGGTAATACCAGCATGCGGCGAAACCGAAACCGATTGCGATGATTACGCGGATGAGCCTGGTACGCAATTCCTCCAGGTGAGTCGTAAAAGGCATTTTTTCTTCAGGATCGGCCATATATTAAGTGTTTTGTGTGGTTCCTTTTCTTTTCAGTGATTGATTCGGCAAAGAATTATCAGGGCTATGTTTTATATGCGGAGTCTTTGGGGGATTGTTCTCTTACGTGTTCTTCCGGTGATGAAGAAGATTGTTCGTGATCTTTCCGGCCCTCTCTCGAGCCGAACAGGAGTGAGTTTTGAAAATCGTCACCTTCTTTTTTTTCATCCTCTTCTTTCAATGATTTTTTCACGCTCTCCGTGACATCATCTGCGGCCCTTCGAAACTCCGATAAACCTTTTCCGATAGATTTGGCAAGTTCGGGCAGCTTTTTCGGCCCCACGACCAAAAGGGCGATCACAATGATCACAATGAGTTCCGGCATACCGATTCCAAACATGTATTCTCCTTCTTATCAGTTTATCCGAAAGTCATATGTGTGATCCGCAGTGAGCGCGCGAAAGAATCATTCTGCCCTCGTCCGGGTCGGGGCAGGTACCTTAAGAGTAGATGATTACCCGGAGCATCATAAGGGTTTTTCACTATATATACAATTACATATTTGTCAACGGCTAAAAAAGGGCAGGGTAGCTGCCCTGTTCGTGTGGGTTGCGAGACATTCCTTTCCCGGAAATAAACCCGGTCACCTTACCTCACCGGACAGGTGCTGTGATCGTGCATGTGTCCGTTGGTCAATGGTTTGAACACGTCGGCGTGCGGGGGGAAAGTTTTTGCGTTCTCAAACCTTTTGTGCTAAAAGCTTGATCCTCATCTGTAAGGAATTCTTTCATGGGTGGTGAACAATGTCTCGAAAAACCGGTATAGTGAAGGATCTGAGATACTTAAGGCACGACGCGGGTTTTGGTCATCCGGAATCCCCAAAAAGACTGGGAGCAACCTATGCCATGCTTGAATCGCCCGACATGGTGGGAAGGTTTGTGGAGATTGCACCACGTCATGCCACCCATGAGGAGATCGGGCTGATTCATTCTCAATCATATATTGATTTTGTTGCCAGCACGGCAGGTCAGTCGTTTGTTGCACTTGATCCCGACACCGCAGCAACGCCGGAGTCCTATGACGTGGCGAAATTGGCGGTCGGGGGATTGTGTAATGCGATCGATATGGTGGTAACAGGAGAGATTGAGAATGCCTTTGCCCTTGTGCGACCTCCGGGACACCATGCGGGTGTGTCAAACGCCGCGGGATTTTGTCTTTTCAACAATGTGGCGATAGGTGCCATGTACGCACATAAGAAATATCACGTGGATAAGATTCTGATCGTTGATTGGGATCTCCATCACGGAAACGGAACGCAGGCCCAGTTCTATGATGACCCGAGGGTTTTGTATTTCTCCACGCATCAATATCCCTACTATCCGGGTACGGGGAGCATTGAGGAAATTGGCAGGGGAAAAGGATTGGGCTATACGATCAATGTGCCCCTGAGGCCGGGGACCGATGATGCTCAGTATGTGAAGATTTTCACAAAAGTAGTGCATCCTGTGTCCATGAAGTTTGAGCCTCAAATGGTGTTGCTTTCTGCCGGATTTGATCCCTATTTCAAGGACCCTCTGGGCGGTATGAGGGTTACCCCCGAGGGGTTTGCATACATGACCCGTATCCTCATGAATATCGCCGATGCATGCTGTGGCGGGAAGTTTGTGGTAACACTGGAGGGAGGATACCACATCACCGGGCTCGCGGAGTCGATAAAATTGGTACTCAAAGAGATGCGGGATGATACCCATGTTCAGAATGATGTGCTTGAATGTATTGAACGTGATGCGGACAGCCGCATTGATCCTGTCTTGAAGCGCGTGATGGATCAGGTCAATCCTATCTGGCGGGTATTCTGATTCTTTGGGAGAAACAGGACGTGAAAATCACCAGGGCTGAAGTGGAATATGTGGCTCATCTCGCGAGACTTGAATTCAGCGAGGACGAGAAGGAAAAGTTTACCTTTCAGTTGAATAATATCCTGGCGTATGTGGATATGCTGAATCAGGTAGATACGACAGATATCGAACCGGTGAGTCACGCGATTGCCCTGAATAATGCATTCAGGGAAGATGTTGTGGAAGACTCTCTTAACCCTGAACTTTCTTTAGCCAATGCCCCTGAAGCGCGAGGCCCCTTTTTCCGGGTACCGAAAGTGATAGAATAACACCGAGGGGCGCATGGAACTCAATCAGCTTACCATCCATGAATTGCATGAATTGATCACAAAGCGGGAAGTTTCGTCCACCCAGATCGTTCAATCGGTATTCAAAAGAATTGAGACAGTAGAAAAGGATATCCATTCGTATGTCACCCTTATGAAGGAACGTGCTTTTGCGGCAGCTGCTGATGCCGATAAGCGTATCAGAGAGGGGGACATTACACCTATGACGGGCATCCCCGTCGCCCTTAAAGATGTGTTGTGCACGAAGGGAATTCGTACAACCTGCGGTTCCCGGATACTTCACAACTATATCCCGCCGTATGATGCCACGGTCGTGGAGAAGTTAAAGGCAGCAGGCGCCGTATTTACCGGGAAGGTGAATATGGATGAATTTGCCATGGGTTCCTCGACGGAAACCTCCTGTTTCGGCATAACCCGGAATCCCTGGGATCTTAAGAGAATACCGGGCGGATCCAGTGGAGGCTCCGCCGCTGCCGTGGCTGCAGATGAATGTATTGCTTCTCTGGGGTCGGATACGGGCGGTTCCATCAGACAGCCCGCTGCGCTCTGCGGTGTCGTCGGGATGAAACCCACGTACGGGAGGGTGTCCCGTTTCGGTCTTGTCGCATTCGCCTCCTCCCTGGATCAGATTGGTCCTTTCACCAAGGATGTGGAGGATTGTGCCATCATGATGAATGTGATTGCCGGATATGATTCACGGGATTCCACATCGGTCCCCCTTGATGTTCCCGATTACACGGCATTCCTCTCCCGCGGCATTGATGGCTGGACGGTGGGGATTCCCAGGGAATACTTCATCGAGGGAATTGATCCCGAGGTAATGGAGGCGATGAAAAGCACTATCGCGGTGATCGAAGGGCTTGGGGCGAAATGTGTGGAAATTTCCCTCCCCCATACCGGGTACTGCCTCGCGGTCTATTACATTATCGCTCCGGCGGAGGCGAGTTCCAATCTGGCCCGTTATGACGGTGTGAAATATGGATTCCGTGCCGGGGACGGCAGGGATCTTTTGGAAATGTACAAGAAGACGCGTTCCGCAGGTTTCGGTGCCGAAGTGAAGAGACGCATCATGATCGGGACGTACGCGCTGTCCTCGGGATATTACGACGCGTATTATAAAAAGGCCTCGCAGGTGCGGGGATTGATAAAGGGGGATTTTGAAAAAGCTTTCACTCAGTGTGATGTGATTCTCACCCCGACATCACCGACACCGGCCTTCACAATCGGCGAGAAAATGGATGATCCCCTGCAGATGTATCTCTCTGATATTTTCACCATATCTGCAAACCTGGCGGGTATCCCGGGGATATCGGTTCCCTGCGGTTTTACCCGGCGAGGGCTGCCCATCGGAGCTCAGTTCCTGGCCGGACACTTCGAGGAAGGTAAGTTGATTCAGATGGCATCTGCGTATGAAAAGAACGCCAATCTGGAAAAGAGGAGACCGAATCTCTGAAAATGGAATACGAACCGATCATAGGGCTGGAGGTGCATGCCCAGCTCCTCACGAAGTCGAAAATATTTTGCGGCTGCTCGACGCAGTTCGGGGTGGAGCCCAACAGTCACACCTGTCCCGTGTGTATGGGGATGCCGGGGGTCTTGCCCGTGTTAAATAAGAAGGTTGTGGAATACACGATGAAGATGGCCCTGGCGACGCATTGCCGAATTAATGAAGTGTGCAACTTTGCGAGAAAGAACTATTTTTATCCTGACCTCCCCAAAGGCTATCAGATTTCCCAGTATGCCAGCCCTTTGGCGGAGCACGGCTACGTTGATATTGAACTGAATGGAGGAAGGAAGAAGATTGGCATCACCCGGATTCATATGGAAGAGGATGCGGGGAAACTGCTGCATGATGAACACACTCCTTCGAGCTATGTGGACATGAACCGGACAGGGGTGCCCTTGATCGAGATTGTGAGTGAGCCGGATATGCGAAGCGCGGAGGAGGCGACAGCGTATCTGAAAAGGCTCCATGAAATACTGGTCTATCTTGAGATCTGCGACGGCAATATGGAAGAAGGAAGCTTCCGCTGCGATGCGAATGTATCCATCAGGCTGAAAGGAGAAACGGCTTTTGGTACCCGGACGGAACTGAAAAACATGAACTCTTTCAGGAATGTCCAGCGTGCCCTGGAATACGAGATCAGGCGGCAGGAATATCTGCTGGCAAGTGGTGGGGAAGTGGTTCAGGAAACCAAGTTGTGGGATGACGCACAGGGGGCCACTTACTCCATGCGTGGCAAGGAGGAGGCCCACGATTACCGCTACTTTCCCGATCCTGATCTTGTTCCCGTTGTGATTGATGGCAGGTGGATTGAGGAGGTGAGAGAAACCCTTCCGGAACTTCCTCTGGAGAAACGGGAACGTTTCATTCAGGAGTATCAGATTCCTCCCTATGATGCCGGTGTGTTGACATCAAGCCGGGTTCTTGCCGATTACTTTGAGGAGGTGGCGAAGCTTTCCGGCAAGCCGAAGGCTGCGAGCAACTGGATCATGGGAGAAATCC
This sequence comes from Deltaproteobacteria bacterium, assembly GCA_016874835.1. Taxonomy (GTDB): domain Bacteria; phylum Desulfobacterota; class Syntrophia; order Syntrophales; family UBA2185; genus VGTB01. The sequence continues at coordinate 13,527 of VGTB01000045.1, forward strand.
TCCGTTTTTTAAACGAAGAGAAACGGGATATCACGTCCTGCCCCATTCTCCCGCAGTCCCTCTCGGAGCTGATTCAGCTCATTGAGGATGGAACCATCAGCGGGAAGATGGCAAAAGATATCTTTGAAGACATGTACACAACGGGTAAAGGACCACAACAGATCATAGAAGAAAAGGGACTGGTTCAGATTACCGATGAAGAGATATTGAAGAAAGCAATCGAAGAGGTACTCGCAGCGAATCCCGTGCAGGCTGAACAATACCGGGGAGGCAAGGAAAAAATCTTCGGGTATTTTGTCGGCCAGGTCATGAAAGTGACCAGGGGGAAGGCGAACCCCGCCCTTGTCAATGACCTCCTAAAGAAGATGTTAGCCGGATCATAGTCAATTCATTTTTTATTCTCTCATTGCCAGGAGTGCAGAACCTGCAAGATACATCTTTTTCACCTTAAGAAAAAGAAGACCCCGTCAATGCACACAGGTATCAGAACGATTTACTGGGAAAACAATACCGTGGTCATGATTGACCAGAAAGCCCTGCCCGGAGAGGAAAAGTTGCTCTCCTGCAGGCATTACACGGAAGTCATCACTGCAATCAAGGATCTCACGATCCGCGGTGCCCCGGCAATCGGCGTTGCCGCGGCGATGGGGATCGCCCTGGGTGCCCTTTCCCTTTCCCCGGCCTCTCCGGAAGCGTTCAAAAAATCTTTCTCTGAGATCTGCGAACAATTTGCCGGGTCTCGCCCAACCGCCAGGAATTTGTTCTGGGCCATTGAGAGAATGCAGCGATGTTTTCAATCTGCCCTGTCTGCGAAACGATTTGTTCCCGGGGAGATACAACAGGCTCTTATTGGGGAAGCCACCCGCATCTGTGAAGAGGATATTGCCGTAAACAGGAAGATTGGATTCAACGGGAGCTCTCTCATCCGGGATGGAGATACAATACTCACCCATTGCAATGCCGGTGCCCTGGCGACGGCCGGATACGGGACAGCCTTAGGCGTGATCAGGGCTGCGGTTGCAGAGGGGAACAATATCCATGTGTTTGTCGATGAGACAAGACCTGTCCTTCAGGGGGCCCGGCTGACTGCCTGGGAGCTGTTGAAGGAAAATATCCCTCACACACTGATTACCGATAACATGGCCGGGTTTCTCATGAAGCAGGGGAGGATCAGTAAGGTTATCGTCGGCGCGGACAGGATAGCCGCGAACGGTGATGCCGCCAACAAGATCGGTACATACTCACTCGCGGTGCTGGCAGGGGAACATGGGATCCCTTTTTACGTGGCGGCACCGTTATCGACTATAGATATGACAATCCGCAGTGGCGATGAGATACCCATTGAGGAGAGGAATGGTGCAGAAATCACGGTGATCCGGGGAGCGAGAATGGCACCTGAGGGGGTGGCGGTGTATAATCCCGCCTTTGACGTCACCCCGCACCGATATATTACGGCCATTATTACCGAAGCGGGAATTATCACATCACCTTTTCAGGAGCGATTGGAAGAAATTTTCAGGGCAACGTCTTAAGACACGTTTTTCAATAGAAATGTCACGAGGAGTTTCACCCGGTGGCTGGAAAATCCAGCTTTCCTCTCAGCATTCCGGCGTTCATATAGTCTCAATTCAATACAGCCATCTATACGTATGAAAGGCTTTTTTTGAAATGGAGGTGTGATCTATGCATGGTGAGGATCGGATTAAGTATCTCCAGAGGATAATGGATGAACAGAACCTTGATGTCATTATACTCCTCTATTCGCGGGATGTACTCTATTACACGGGCACGGCACAGCCATCGTACCTTGTTGTCTTTCCTGATGAGTATTGTTTGTTTGTCCGAAGTGGCATTGAATTCGCCATGAACGATGTCTTTGTGAACAAGGGTAAAGTACGAGAAGAGCGACGTCTGGGGAATATATTCACAAAACATTTCTCCGGACGGGAATTGGGGAAGAAAAGGATCGGCATGGAGTTGGATATTGTAACAGCAGAGCAGTTCAAGGAAATGGAAAAGATATTTGCGGGCTGCGAACTCGTGAATGTATCGCCACTTGTCCTGGAGCAGAGAAAGAAAAAGGATAGCTCTGAGATAGAAAAGATCAGAAAAGCCTGCGATGCAATTCAGCGGGGACATGAAGCGGTGCTCGCCACGTTGCGGGACGGTATGAGCGAGCTTGAGCTTGCCGCCGCTGTTGAGAATGCACATCGACTGGCGGGGCATGAAGGGATATTCTTCATACGTCAACCTGATTTTTTCATGAGCCGGGGACCGATCTCATCGGGATCGAACCTCTTCAGAATCAGCGGTGTCGTGTATACCATTACCGGTGTAGGGCTTAGTGCATCCGTGCCTGCCGGTCCTTCGTTACGAAAGATATCACGGGGGGAACCGGTCATGGTCGATATTCCCACCCTGGTTGATGGGTATCATGCGGACCAGACGAGGACGTATTGTCTCGGCAGAGCCCCGGAAAAGATCGTATCCATGTTTGATGATTTGAAATCCATAGCCGATCACCTCATCGGTCAAATCAAACCGGGAATCAAGTGCAGCGAAATCTACGCAATGTCGGTTGAAAAGGCGAAAGAGTTAGGGAGATTCGACCATTTTCAAAGTTTTGGTAAGGGGAAGAGATCTCGTCTCATCGGTCATGGGATAGGTCTGGAGTTGAACGAACCGCCCGTTCCCTCAGAGTACGACCACTCTGAGTTGGCGGACAATTACGTGATCGCTCTCGATATGCATATGATGGATGAAACTGCTGGGGTCGTGAAGCTGGAAGACATGATACTTGTGAAGCATGAGGGAAATGAGATCCTGACAAAGAGTCCCCGGCGACTCTTTGAAATCTGACGTAGATATGTGCTTTGTAAAGGAGGGAGAAACTATGCAGTATGTACGTTGCAAGAGTGAGCAGGGAATTGCTACCGTTGTGTTACGCAGAGGGAAAGTAAATGCCATCAATGAAGCGGTCATTGATGAATTACATGATTGTTTCAGAAGTATCGCAGATGATGCGGAAGTAAGAGCCGTCATCCTCACGGGAGAGGGAAAATTTTTTTCGTTCGGTTTTGATATTCCTGAATTTCTGGATTACCCGAAAGATTCTTTTATCCGTTATCTCACTAAATTTACCGATTTCTATACCTATCTGTTTATGTATCCCAAGCCGGTTATTGCCGCCCTCAATGG
>VGTB01000046.1 GCA_016874835.1 Deltaproteobacteria bacterium
CTGTGCCGGTGTATCGTCGAGGAGGAATCCGAGGGTGCGGTAACCGAAGAATTCAAGAGAGGCATTCCGGATCCGAGAAATATAAAAAAGTTTCTGGATCAATATGTGATAGGACAGGAACGACCCAAAAAAGTCCTCTCAGTGGCTGTCTTTAACCACTACAAGAGACTCTTCTGCACTGTGGATATGGACGGCGTGGAGATCCAGAAAAGCAATATTCTCCTGATCGGGCCGACAGGGTCGGGGAAAACGCTGCTGGCAAAAACCCTGGCGAAACTTTTAAATGTCCCGTTCACCATTGCCGACGCGACCACGCTGACGGAGGCAGGCTATGTGGGAGAAGACGTCGAAAACATCATTCTGAGCCTGCTGCAAAATGCAGACTATGATGTTGAAAAGGCGTCAAGGGGGATCGTATATATTGACGAAATCGACAAGATTGCAAAGAAATCCGGCAACCCCTCAATTACACGGGATGTGTCGGGAGAGGGTGTACAGCAGGCTCTCTTGAAGATTATCGAGGGAACTCTGGCGAATATACCGCCGAAAGGTGGGAGGAAACATCCACAGCAGGAATTCATCCAGGTGGATACGACAAATATCCTGTTTGTCTGCGGTGGCGCCTTCAACGGACTTGAAGATATCATCGGCAAGAGAATCGGTGCCTCTTCCATGGGATTTGGTGCCGATATCAAGAGTAAGCGGGATAAAAAAATAGGGGAATTGCTCGTTGAGGTACAACCTGAAGACCTTTTAAAATATGGCATGATACCTGAGTTTATAGGCCGATTGCCCGTGATTGCTACCTTAAACGAGTTGAATAAGGATGATTTGATTAAAATACTGATAGAACCGAAGGATGCGATCATCAAACAGTACAAAAAGCTGTTTGAACTTCAGAATGTGAATCTTAAATTTACGGACAGTGCCCTCCGGGCGATTGCAGAGTTGTCGGTTGAGCGAAAATCAGGCGCGAGGGGTCTGCGATCCATCCTGGAAAATACCATGCTTGATATCATGTACGACCTTCCCTCGAGAAGCGATGTAAGAGAGTGTGTCATCAACGAGGATGTGGTGACAAAAAAAGAAAAACCTATCCTGATTTATGAAAAAAAGCCGGAGACGGCTTCCAGAATATAGAGGAGAACTATGGCAGGAAAAAGCAACATGTTTAACTTTTTAAGAGATAGAGACGAAAAATCTTTGATAATCCCCCTGTTACCATTGAGAGATGTAGTGGTATTTCCACACATGATAGTACCGTTGTTCGTCGGAAGGGAAAAATCCATCGTAGCACTGGAATCCGCCATGAAAGCGGAGAAGGGCATATTCATGGTGGCACAGAAGAACCCACAGAAGGATGATCCCGAGGAAAACGACATACACAAAGTGGGTGCAATAGGCACCATAATACAACTTCTCAGGCTCCCCGATGGAACGGTCAAGGTGCTGGTCGAAGGTAAGAAGAGGGGCATCATCAAGGCATACCTTCAGAACGAAGAGTATTTCCTCGTAAATGTTGCCGAGGTTGAAGATGTCGAAGACGGTGACCATGTAAAAACAGAGGCTCTTGTCAGAAATATAAAAACATCTTTTGAAACGTACGCGAAACTCGGCAAAAAAGTCCATGCGGAAATGGTGAATACCGCGTCCTCACTGGATGAACCTTCAAAACTCGCTGACGTGGTAGCCTCTCACCTCAATCTGAAGCTCGATGAAAAGCAGAGAGTCCTGGAGATACTCAACATCACCGACAGGCTCGAAGCGATCTACGAACTCATGTTAGGCGAAATTGAGATAATGGAAGTGGAGGAGAAGATCAAGCGCCGGGTTAAAAAACAGATGGAGAAGACCCAGAAGGATTACTATCTCAATGAGCAGATGCGGGCAATTCAGAAGGAGATGGGTGAAAAGGATGACTTCAAGAATGAAATCGCCGAGCTCGAAAAAAGACTGAAGCAGAAAAAATTGTCTGAAGAGGCGTTTAAGAAAGTAAAGCACGAAATCAAGAAGCTCCAGATGATGGCACCCATGTCCGCCGAGGCAACGGTCGTGAGGAACTATATCGACTGGTTGCTGGACATGCCCTGGGCGGAAAAGACCGAGAATAAGAATACCCTGAAAGAATCAGAGGTGATTCTGGAGGAAGACCATTACGGGCTGAAAAAAGTCAAGGAGAGGATCCTCGAATATCTCGCCGTCCAGTCGCTCGTGAAAAAGAATAAAGGTCCCATACTCTGTTTTGTCGGACCCCCCGGGGTCGGAAAGACATCTGTGGCAAAGTCCGTAGCGCGGGCAACAAACCGGAAATTCGTGAGGCTGTCTCTGGGGGGCGTGAGAGATGAGGCGGAAATCAGAGGGCACAGGAGAACCTACATCGGGGCTCTGCCCGGGAAGATCATCCAGCTCATGAAAAAGGCGGGATCGAATAACCCCGTGTTCTGTCTCGACGAGGTGGACAAGCTCAGCTCCGATTTCAGGGGAGACCCCTCGGCGGCCCTTCTCGAGGTGCTCGATCCGGAACAAAACAACGCGTTCAACGACAACTATTTAGAGGTAGATTACGATCTTTCCGACGTGATGTTTATCACCACGGCGAATATACTTCAGACCATACCCCCGGCGCTTCAGGACAGGATGGAAATTATCCGTATTGCCGGCTATACGGAACCGGAAAAAATGAGCATTGCGAAAAAGTTTCTTGTGGCGAAGCAGATGACCGCAAACGGACTCACCAAGGAAAATATCATGTTTTCCGACGGGTCCCTGTTAACCATTATTCGCCAGTATACCAGGGAAGCGGGAGTCAGGAATCTGGAAAGGGAAATCGCCTCCATCTGCCGTAAAGTTGCCCGGAAAATCGCGACTGACGGCTCCAACGGACAGATAAAGATCTCTGCCAAGGCCATTTCTCACTACCTGGGTGTACAGAAATTCAGATACGGTGAGACGGAAGGAAAAGATGAAATCGGTTTGGCCGTCGGCCTTGCCTGGACGGAAGTCGGAGGGGAACTCCTTACCATAGAGGCTTCTCTGATGAAAGGAACCGGTAAAATGGTTATGACCGGGAAACTCGGCGATGTAATGCAGGAGTCCGTGCAGGCTGCACTCACCTACGTGCGTGCGAGAGCGGACAAGTTCAATTTAGAGGAGAATTTTTACAAGGAAACAGATGTTCATATCCACGTTCCCGAAGGAGCCATCCCCAAAGACGGACCGTCTGCGGGAATTGCCGTAGTCACGGCGATTGCATCCGCGTTCATTAAGAAAAATGTGCGCGGCGATCTTGCCATGACAGGGGAAATCACGCTGCGCGGCAGGGTGTTACCCGTCGGGGGATTGAAAGAGAAACTCCTGGCTGCGCACCGCGGGAATATCAAAACCGTGATTATACCGAAGGAGAATGAAAAAGATCTCGCGGAAGTACCGACGAACGTCCTGAAAGCCCTCGATATTATTTTCGTGGATCACATGGACCAGGTATTGAAAGTAGCGCTTCGATCTGTCGATGAAGATATGGAGGTCGAAACAGAAAAAGAGGAATCACAGATACAGGTACCTTCCATACCCGTGATGCAGACGGACCACCTTCTGAAACACAGCAGCGTGACGGAGTTGAGCGGTCAATAAGAGCTTGACAATGGAAATGACAATTGCTAAACGGGATTGCTCTGAAAGCACAGGCGGGTAGCTCAGCGGGAAGAGCGCCACGCTTACACCGTGGAAGTCACAGGTTCGAATCCTGTTCCGCCTACCAATGTATATAAAGGTTCAGCCCTGGTTGATCAATATATTCCAGATTGAGGAAACCACGTATAGGGTCCAGCAAAATCATAATACCTGCATCGAGACACGGGGCCGTAGTTAAGATGGTTATAACGCCGGCCTGTCACGCCGGAGGGCGTGGGTTCGAGTCCCATCGGCCCCGCCATACAAAAGAGGGGTTGGCCAGAAAAGGTTGACTCCTCTTTTTTTAGGCTTTGTCATTCGCATAAGGAGCGGGAAAAACAATTTACCCCGGACGGGTTCCGGATTTCACATAAGGCAGGGCAAAGCACATGAAATATGAAGGAAACATCATAAGGCCACCCAGCGAAGCCGGAAGCTTATTGCTCCAGGTGACCGTAGGATGTTCACATAACAGGTGCAGATTTTGTCCTTCCTTCAAAGAGAAGAAATTCAGGATAAAAACAACCGACGAAATCCAAGAAGATATTGAGTATGCGGCCCGTTTTCGCAGTGTGGAGAGGGTCTTCCTCTGCGACGGCGATGCGCTTATCATACCTCAGGAGAGGCTCGCGGATATCCTGCGCACCATAAGAGAGCGTTTAAGAGGCGTAAAAAGGATCGGCACATACGCGAATGCAAAGAGTATCCTCAGGAAAACAGTCGCTGACCTGACACAATTAAAAGCTCTCGGCCTTGATATCGTGTATATGGGCATAGAGACGGGGAACGAAGACATCCTCACGCATATCGGAAAGGGCGTCACCTATGATAAAATGGTACAGGCCGGTCGCAGGATAAAGGAAGCCGGCATCACTTTATCCGTGACGGTCATCCTGGGTCTCGGAGGCATTGAAAGATCCGAAGAACATGCCAGGGATACGGCAAAAATTCTCACTGAAATAGACCCGGACTATGCGAGTGCCCTTACACTAATGTTAGTTCCGGGGACGCCACTTTACATCGAATACATGGAGGGCCGATTCATACCACCGGATAAATTCAGATGTCTCGAGGAACTGGCAGTTGTGATTGAACGCTCGGACTTTACGGATTGTTACTTTACCTCAAATCATGCATCAAATTACCTTCCCGTGAAGGCAAGGCTGCCGGCTGAAAAGCAGAACACGGTCAACATGATCTACGGCGTCATAAAAAAGAGAAGCGCCGAGCATCTCAGACCTGAATATTTAAGAGGTCTTTAAAGAGAGGAACGGACACAGTGAGGAAAAAGATAAGAGACAAGATCAGGGAGTTATTTTCTACCGACGAACAGACGCGCCTCGAAAAAGAGATACAGTCAATTATCGATGCGGGGGAAGAGAGCGGTCTCATTGACCCGCAGTCCGGAGAGATGATCCAGAGCATCTTGGAATTCCGGGATACCGAGGTCAGAGAGGTCATGGTTCCCAGAACTGAAATGATCGCCATCAAAAGCGATTCGACGATCGATGAAGTTCTCGACCTCACCATTCGGCACGGTCATACCAGGATCCCCGTCTATGCAGGGAATATAGATAACATCGTGGGTGTTCTAAACGTGAAGGATCTCCTGAAATTCTGGTCGAAGGGTATCACCGAGAGCGATATTCTTTCAACGGTAAGGAAGCCGTTTTATATACCGGAAACGAAAAAGATCCACCAGCTTCTCCATGAGTTGAAGCAGAAAAAATATCACATGGCCATCGTCATTGACGAATACGGGGGAACATCCGGCCTTGTGACCCTCGAAGATTTAATAGAGGAGATCGTCGGGGAAATACACGATGAACACGATGTGAAAACGACAGGAATCGTAGAGTTGCCCGACGGGTATATCCTCGTGGACGGCCGGTTGGAGATAGAATCGATTGAGGACTACTTCAACGTAGAATTTCATGAAAAGAAATACGAAACAGTGGGAGGCTTGATACTGAGCTCCATAAAACGAATCCCCGTTTCAGGAGAAATTATTCACATAAATAATTTCGAAATGATTATCGAGTCTGCGGATGAACGCAGCATCAAAAAGGTCAGAATTAAAAAGAGAGAAGAAATTCAGTAAAGAGAGTCGTTATCGGCGATTGAGAGTCCGCATCCAGGGAATAAATATCAGAACGTTCATTTTGGCCCTGTCATCAGGGCTTCTCTTATTTTTCTCGTTTCCCAAATACGGCACGGGATTAATTGCATGGGTGGCACTTGTTCCTCTGCTTTTTGCGCTGAAGGATGCCAATATCTCCGGTGGATTTATACTCGGGCTCATCACCGGCATATCCGGATACACCGGCATTATGTACTGGATTACCCACGTCGTCGTGAATTACGGGTATCTGCCCTATATCGTCGGCGTCCCCGTCATGATGCTTCTGGTAATTTACTTGAGCATCTACATCGCCCTTTTTGCAGCCGGCATTCTCCATTGCAGGAGCAAGGGGATTCCCGATACTCTCTCTGCACCGCTGTTATGGGTATGTCTCGAGTACGGAAAGTCCCACCTGTTCACCGGATTTCCCTGGGAAAATATTGCCTATTCGCAATACCTCAATACATCACTTATTCAGTGTGCAGACATCGCCGGTATATATGGGATCGCCTTTCTCATCGTCCTGATAAACGTGATCATTCACGATGTGATAACGCGAAGAACGAAAGGCGTGTGGGTTGAGGTTGCTCTTGCATGCGTCCTCCTCATGATAACGTATGGATACGGTGTGTTACGGTTGAATCAGATGAAAGAACCGGTGAAAAACCCGGCATCCCTGCATCTTTCCCTTATTCAGGGGAATATCGACCAGAGTATAAAATGGAATCCCCAATACCAGCGCGACACCATCCGTACGTATAAAACACTCTCCCTGGAGAAAGCCTCTCCCAGCGCAGGATTGATTATTTGGCCGGAAACCGCAGTACCGTTTTTTTTCCAGGACGTGAACGATATGCACAGAGATATCGCGGGGATCGCGACCATTTCCGGAAATTGGCTGCTGATCGGCAGTCCCAGTTACCTCCATGAAGAGAACACCATGGTTATCCTGAACAGCGCGTTTCTTTTATCACCGGATGGAAAAACACGTGCAAAGTATGATAAGGTACATCTCGTACCTTACGGCGAGTATGTTCCCCTGAAAAAATTCTTCCCTTTCATCAAAAAATTGGTGGTCGGCGTGGGGGACTTCCGGCCGGGAACAGGATTTCATCCGCTGCCCATGAACGGTCACAGGATCGGCGTACTCATCTGCTATGAAGGCATATTCCCGGAGGCAAGCCGGTTGTACAAAGAACGGGGAGCAGATTTACTCGTGAATATTACGAATGATGCCTGGTTTGGAAAAACCTCGGCTCCTTACCAGCACCTGTCCATGACGGTCTTCAGGGCCGTTGAGAATCGTGTGTATGTGGCCAGGGCGGCGAATACGGGGATAAGCGCGATTATCGATCCGACGGGAAAGATCGTTGCACAGACGGAACTGTTCGAACAGGCCGCTCTCAGTGATGTGGTGAGATTATCCGATCATGAAACGTTATACTCACGATACGGAGACGTGTTTGTGTTTGTCTGTGTGATTACATTACTCATTTGTTATGCAGTATCATTGAAAAGGAGAAATGCGTATGATTGGCGAAATACCGGACGTTATTAATGATTTGAAAAAGAGAATACAGCATCTCGGAGAGTGTCTTTGACATCTCTCAAAAGAAGACCGAGATCAGCGATCTGGAAAAAAAATCGCTTCAGGAAAATTTCTGGAATGATCCCGAAGGGGCACGGGAAACGCTCAAAAGAAAAACACACCTCGGTGTAATTGTCGACAAGCACAACAAGCTCCTCAATGACCTCAATGATATAGAAATGCTCTTCACCCTTGCCTCAGAAGAACGTGATGAAAAGGTTTTGAGTGATCTTGAAAAAGAATTGGAAACCGTCACCGCTTCGGTAAGGGGGGAAGAGCTTAAACTGATGCTCGGCTCCGAACAGGATCCGATGAATGCGATCATGACTATTCATGCCGGTGCAGGCGGAACGGAAGCTCAGGATTGGGCGGAGATGCTCTTGAGGATGTATCTGCGCTGGACGGAGAGAAAGGGCTTTGACACCACAATCATAGATTATCAGCCGGGTGATGAAGCCGGTGTGAAAAGTGTATCCATGACGATAGAAGGCGAATATGCGTACGGCTATGCGAAAGCGGAAAACGGGATACACAGATTGGTCCGGATATCGCCGTTTGATGCCGGGGCCAGGAGGCATACATCATTTGCGTCCGTATTTGTCTGTCCCGAAGTGAACGACGAAATAGTCATAGAGGTTGATGAAAAGGATATCCGTATAGACACTTTCAGATCTACCGGGGCGGGGGGACAGCACGTCAACAAAACGGATTCCGCGGTGAGGATTACCCACCTCCCCACGGGAATAGTCGTGCAATGCCAGAATGAGCGTTCCCAGCATAAAAACAAGGCAATGGCGATGAAGTTTTTAAAGTCGAGACTTTACGAAATGGAGCTTCAGGAAAAGAAAAAGAAAATGGAAGAATTGAACAAGTCAAAGAAAGACATCGCCTGGGGAAGTCAGATCCGCTCATACATACTTCACCCATACAAGTTGGTGAAAGACCATAGAACAAACCTTGAAGTGGGTAATGTAAACAGGGTTCTCGACGGCGATATTGACGATTTCATAGAAACGTTCTTATTAAATTAACTTCATAGCCTGCAACTGCAAACTATGGTATATAAGTCCGTCATTGTGAGGACGCTTTGAGAATCCTTTTCACAATTGACATCGTGCTCGATGCATCGAAGCGTGTGCATGAAAACCTGCAGGCCATCACGAGCAACTAACCTGACTCATTAACGGAAATTATGAAAAGTCTTTGTCTCACGAAGCCGCGGTGTATTTTCCCGAGAACGACGTGATAAGCCCCGTCGAATGATATGACATGAAACTTGAATGGAAAGACCCGTGTTATCAATAAGGAGTGTCCGGATATGACCCGAAAAAAAATTGCCTTTTCCTTGGTGAGTATCATCCTCTGCTTTTTTCTCAGTATTGTGACCGCAGATCAATATGTGTTCGGACAAAGCCGGGAGGGAGACCACAGTCAACAGAATCTCAATAAAGGCAAATCCTCTATTGCCCGTTCGGCATCGTCCACTGACGGAAATACTGTCGGGAAAGATCAGCAGAAGACATTGAATCCCGGCACATCTTCGGTACAGGAAAAGGCGCTTCCGGGAGAGGAATCACCCACCGATCAAGACAGGGACAAGGCAAGAGATTTAATGGAAGAAGCTCTGGAACTGATAGATGACTCGCGGAACTACTGGATAAAAGGAGATGTGGAAGGTGCGCTGGATCTGCTTGATCAGGCATATTCACTGTTAATGGATTCTGACGGGGAGCCCGACATCGCGCGTCAGAAGGACGATGTGCGCCTGTTGATAGCCCAACGCATTATTTCTATCTACTCTTCAATGCGATCATCGACAATCGGGAAAAGAAGCGAAATACCTCTTATCGTGAACGAGGATGTGGAGAAGGAGATTCGCAGTTTCCAGACAATAGAAAGGGATTTTTTCGTCCAGTCCTACAAGAGATCTGCAACATATCGCCCGATTATTCTCAGGGAGTTGAGAAAAGCGGGATTGCCGGAAGAATTATCATGGCTCCCACTGGTGGAAAGCGGATTCAAAATTCATGCGCTCTCTCGTGCCCGCGCTCTCGGCTTATGGCAGTTCATTCCCTCGACAGGCTACAAATACGGCCTGAACAGAGATGAATGGTTGGACGAGAGATTGGACGTTGAAAAGTCGACAAGAGCGGCAATCGACTATCTTAAGGAACTGCACGGCATGTTCGGAGACTGGCTCACGGTGCTTGCCGCGTACAATTGCGGAGAGGGGAGGGTACTCAAAGTCATATCACGGCAGCATATAAACTATTTCGACCGTTTCTGGGATCTTTACCACAACCTTCCCTACGAAACGGCGAGGTACGTACCGCGTTTTCTTGCCACTATTCAGATTATCAGGAATCAGAAAAAATACGGTATCAATCTGGAAGGGATGTATGAAAAAGAGATTCCTTTCTCTTACGAAACGGTAAATACATACAAATCCATGCGTCTGGAGGATATTGCAAAGCATACCGGAACTGATGAAGAAGTCCTGAACACCCTCAATGCAGAACTCAGACAGAAAATAACTCCCGACAAAGAATATCATCTCAAGATACCATCGGGGATGTCCTTAAAATTTGCGAGCGTTGTGGAGGAAATACCGAAGGTGGAAAAACCGAAAAAGGTGTTTATCAGACACAGGGCAAGACGGGGAGAAACGGTTGTTTCCATCGCCCGGAAGTACAGGACATCTGTGAGCGAAATCGTGGAGTATAACCACATCTCCAGCAGAAAAAAATTACGCGCCGGCCAGATTCTCACTATTCCCGTCCAGGGGCACATCTATTCCAGGGCAAAATACGGAAAGCAATACAGGGGAAAATTGCAGTCCACAGATGGAATCACGAAATACAGGGTGAAAAAGGGCGATACCCTCAACTCCGTGTCAAGGCGATTCGGTGTCACAGTTGATGAGATTAAAAGGGTGAACGGAATCAAGGGGAACACACTCAGGGTAGGTCAGATTATCAGGGTGGGCTCCAGAAGCAGCGGGAGTGAGAAGCTGGCGGGAAAAACAACTGATAAAAAAACTGCAAAAACCCCCGTTGACTCTTCCGGGGACAACGCAAAAAAATACGTTGTGCAGAAGGGAGATACGCTCGGAAAGATTGCCAAGAAGAATGGAGTGAATGTTGAGAGGATACTCGAAATAAATAAAATATCCCGGGATGAAATTTTACAGCCGGGTCAGGTTATTGTAGTCAAGTAGAAACCCGCAGTTATTCAATCTCATAACCTTTTACGTGATAAAAAATTTCCTTTTCTCTTTTTTTCATTTTTTGTCTCTCCCCCTCGCCGGTATCCTCATGAGTATATCCCAAGAGATGAAGAATACCGTGAATCATTAAGAAATCTATTTCATCGTTCAGAGAGATACCCGAATCCCGTGCATCGCGCCTGGCTGCGTGCACCGAGATGACGATGTCGCCGAGAATGCCGGGATTGATATGTCCATATTCTCCCTCAGTCATGGAGAATGCGATCACATTGGTGGAATAATCTCTGTCGAGATAGTGTCTGTTTATTTTCCTCATTTCCTCGTCATCAACAAAAAGCAGGCTCAGTTCCTTATCAGCGCAGTTTAAGTATATCATAATCTTATTGACTACCCGCCGGACCCGTCGAAGATCTACGCTTATTTCCTTCTGACGATTTTCGATCAATACCGCCATTGTTCTCCTTTCTGTGAGTAACAAATCCCCGGATGACGGGTTCCGGATAATCAATCCTGTGGTGAAAGATCCCATTAAGAATTCTCGTAAAACATTCGGCAATTTTATGCAGGTCACGTAATGTTAATTCGCATTCGTCGAGTTGACCGTCCAGAAATACGCGCTCGATTCTCCCGTCAACAAGGTTTCGGATACGCGATGGTGTAGGATTAGTCAATGTGCGCGAGGAGGCTTCCATGACGTCGCCCAAGAGCACGAGACCGGCTTCCTTGCTCTGCGGCTTGGGACCCGGGTAGCGGAAATCTTCTTCGGGTAAAGATCTGATAGAGGGATCCTTGTCCTTTTTTGCCTTCTCATAGAAGTAACTCACGAGACTCGTTCCATGATGCTCTTTGATGATGTTCGTGATCTGTGTTCCCAGCTTTACCTTGTGCGCAAGTTCAAATCCCTCCTTGACGTGAGAGATAATGATGAGACTGCTCATTTTAGGGGTAAGCTTATTGTGCTTATTTTCGCCATTTCTCTGATTCTCGATAAAATATTCGGGTTTCCTGATCTTACCGATGTCATGATAATAGGCACTGACCTTCGCGAGGAGAGGATTTGCGCCGACTGCTTCAGCAGCAGCTTCCACAAGCGAGGCGACGATAATGCTGTGATGGTAGGTACCCGGTGCTTCCACGATCATTCGCTGAAATATGGGCTGATTGAGATTGGCAAGCTCTAAGAGTTTTATATCGGTTGTATAGTGAAACAGTGCCTCAAAAAGGGGCGTAATTCCGGCAACAATAACGCCCGAAAAGAGACCGCCCGTAAACCCGAGCATGAACCCGATTAAGGTTTCGATCGAAATGAGACTCAAAGTGGGTGAGGTAAAAACAATGAAACAGATGACACCGCAATTCAACGCTCCCAGGTACAGTCCGACGGTGACGTAAGACGACCTCTGTTTGCAAAGCACAATGTGATAAGAGGCAAAGACACTTCCTATCAAAGAATACAGTATCAACGACGTCTTCCCGTCAAAAAGAAACGCTGCGAGGACTGATGAAAAGATTGAAAACACAAAGGCAATGTTTCTGTTAATGAGAACCCCTACCAGCATTGCCCCGACTGCATAAGGAGCTGCGTACAAAAATGCCTCCGCAGGCAAGAAAGAAAAAGCTCTGTGAACCGCGTGTGACATGAAAATAGCGGATTTTACAAGGATGATTTGAAGAAGTGCAACGATACCCAGGAAGAGCAAATCTGATATTCTGGGCTCGGCCTTGAACCAGTTTCGGGAAATAAAATAGAGTGAGATGGAGAGAGTTATGACGAGAAAGAATATGCCGGAGAATATGGAAATATTCGAAAATTGCTTTTCTCCGGTCATTTTAAAATATGCCGAAAGCTTATCTAAATCATTATCGGTAATCTTTTGTCCTTCCCTTACTATCATCTCATCTTTCTGAACCTGAAAATACATCGGTTTAATATCCTGGATCGCCTCATTCCTTTTTCTCTCGGTTGCATTCCTGTTGAACGTAAGATTGGGGCGAATCATTTTTTTTGTCAGGGAGAGAACGGCTCTCTTCACATCATCCCTCTCGTCGCTGAGGATCGGGGCCGCCTTTTTCCTGAGGTACGGGTCAATAGCGTTCACGTACCTCACGTATTTGAGGTTTTTCTCACTCCTCTCCTGCTGTGTTTTAATATCCCTGATCGTGATCCCGTTTTCCAGATCATGTTTCGGGAGGATGACATTACTGATCAGTTCGGAGGTATACAGGGAGGTGAGGAGCTTCGATATGCCGTCCGACAAATCGGGGGAGAACTTGTTTTTCTGAAGATATGCAAACTCATCGTCACTGAGAGACATTTCCAGCAAGTTTTCAAAATCGGTTTTAATTTTCTTGAGCGCATTGGGAATACCCGATTTCGGGATATCACCCGATTGTAGTTTGGAAAAAGATTGTGCGGCAGACGAAAAAGTTTTCGTGACGAGGGATCTCATCTGGAGTGGCAACTCACTGTCGAAGTCATAGACCGATCTCATCTCCCTGCTCGCATCCAACTTCTTCTGTTCCGTCGATACCCTGTCTTCAACGAGAAAATCGCGATCCGCCTTTATGTCCCGTATGGCGATGGAACCGACTTTATGCTCAGGATAGCCGAAATAAAGCTGGGGTGTCAGCAACAGGGAAAGCGCGGCAGCCAGAGCGATCACGATCGCCCATTTCTGAAAGAGCGGGTCTTTCACAAAATGGGGGATACGTTTTGTGAGACCAAGCGTAATCTGGTAAACGTAGTCGCGCTTAGTCTTTTTTGAATTTTTAGAAGTCATCACAGCGATCGTTTCTTACTCTTCGGTTTACTGCGGTCCAGGTGATTATATGCCCGGATCACATCCTGGACGAGCGGATGTCTGACCACATCAATCTCCGAAAAGCGGATAAATTTGATCCCCTCTATACCATGAAGGATATGCTCGGCTTCCACGAGACCGGAAATTTTATCGGTAGGGAGATCAATTTGCGTGATATCACCGGTAATAACCGCCTTTGATCCGAATCCGAGCCGCGTGAGAAACATCTTCATCTGTTCCGAAGTTGTGTTCTGCGCTTCATCAAGGATCACAAAGGAGTCATTCAAGGTCCTGCCCCGCATGAATGCGAGCGGCGCAACCTCGATAATTCCTTTCGTAATGAAGGCGGATGCCCTATCGAAATCGATCATGTCAAAGAGGGCATCATATAAAGGCCTGAGGTACGGGTTTACTTTTTCCGAGAGATCACCCGGTAAGAAGCCTAACTTTTCACCGGCTTCTACCGCCGGCCTCGCAAGAACGATACGGTTCACTTTCTTTTCAAGAAGCGCAGATACCGCCATTGCCATGGCGAGGTAGGTTTTGCCGGTTCCGGCAGGGCCGATTGCAAAAACAATGTCGTAATTCCGTATAAGGTCGATATACTGTTTCTGGACGATGCTCTTGGGAGTGACGACACGCTTTTTCGACGAGATGAAAACGGTATCTAAGAAAATTTTTTCAAGGCTCACGGTACTGTTACTGGAAAGTATCCTGTGGGCATAGTCGATGTCAGCCGGATATATGGGATATCCCTTCTCCAAAAGAGAATAGAGTTGGATTATGAGATTATAAACGAGATTAACAGATACTTCTTCACCGGTAATCGAAAGGAGATTGCCACGAGTAACCACTTTGACCGGTTCAAGTTTTTCGATGAGTTTCAGATTCCTGTCATGTTCACCGAAGAGGTTTCTCAGGAGATTGTTATCCGTGAAGTTTATAGATTTTACACAGAGGCTATCAGTGCTTTGCTTCAAGTAAATAAAGACCTCTTTACTCCCTAAGTGTGGTGAACGAAACGCGTTTTATGAAAATATTGAGGTTTACTATCATTAACAATTTCGCATTGCAACACTTTTTACACTCACCGGTCATGCTTCTGCATGAACAAGTGTGCGTATACCTTAGCATTTCCTAACATATTCGCTATAAGGCAGTTTTCATTGGGCTGGTGGGCCGTGTGGTTTATCTTCGACCATACAGCGGCGGGATAACCGTCATGACGAAACGCGGCGGCAACGGTACCTGCGCCTATTCCCCGGGGAGTCGCGTGTACATGATATACCTCACGTATGGCTTCCTGAAGTGCAGAGACGACGGGGGCATCGTGCGGCGTGGGCGGGGGGGCCTGAGCTCCCTGAATGGTTGTAATTTCTATCCTCACCGCGAATTTTTTTTCAATTTCATCGGCCATCTTCCTGATTTCGGACATGACGTCGGTGATGCGGTACTGGGGCAAAACCCTGCTGTCAAGATAGAAGACGTCTTCACCGGGAATGGTATTAATGTTCGGAACGTTCGCGTCTTTCTTTGTGGGCTGGAAGGTACTCGTCTGAGGCTGATAAAACGGATCAGAGGCGCTGAACACGTCATGGAGATCATTCAGCAATACAACCAGGTGAGATGCCGCTTGAAAAGCGTTCTTACCTGAGGAAGGCCTGCTCGCATGACATTGCTGGCCGATGGTTCTAAATCTCAGCCAGCATACACTTTTCTCTGCAATTTCAATAAGTGTACCTTCTTCGTTTCCTGAATCGGGTACGACGATGATGTCGGTTTTACGGAAAGGATTCTCGCGGCTTCTCAGAACATGCGTCAAACCGAAACGGCTCGCAGTTTCTTCGTCCGCAACAAACGACAATCCTATCGTGCTTTCAGGCTCAATACCTTCATCTAAAAAAGCCTTCGCGGCGAATAGGGAAGCGATCATGTCCTGATGATTATCTTCCGTACCTCTCCCGTAAATACGACCTTCTTTTATACAACAGGTAAAAGGATCTGTATGCCATAATCCCAATTCTCCCGGCGGTACCACATCGGTGTGTGTTAATATCCATACTGTGATCGCCGAACTTTTTCCCGGAATAACGGCCATCACATTCGGCCTGATGCCCGAGGATACCCTTGTATCCTCTGCGTTTACTTCGGTAATGTCCGCAAATTTCATTTTTCTGAGACACGACAGAAGGTACTGTGTTTTGCGGTATTCCCCGTCACCGCCGTTCTCGGGGGATATCGCGGGAATGGCGGTTAACTTCATCTGCATTTCAATCATGTCCTCTTCGTACGTATCAATCCGTTTGAGAACCCGATTGAACACGGTTTTGTCTGTCATAATTTTCCTTCGATTACCTGAACATTCCCGAATGAAGATACAGTCTGTTGATACGCGTTGCTGTTACCCATAATGAGAACAACAGATTTTTCTGTGGGTAATACATATCTGCCGGCGACCTCTTCAATCTTTTTCGCCGTGACGGATGATATGCTGTCACGGTAATTGATAAGGTAGTGCTCCGGCAGCTTTTCATGCTCGATCATGAGCTGCTGGCGGGCAATATGTTCCGCCGAGACAAATGAAAATATGAAATTGTTGATGATGGATTTCTTCGCCCATTCAATCTCATTTTTCTCCACAGATTTTGATCGTATGTCGTTGAGTACATCACTTATTCGTGCAAGCACCGTAGCGGTTGATTCAGACCTTGTCATTGCATACGTCCCGAAAACGCCATAGTCTCCTCTCGCTCTATAGAAGCTTCCGGTACTGTATGCGAGCCCCATTTTGTCTCTGATTTCATTAAATATGCGCGAGCGGAAACCGCCGCTCCCTACGATAAAATCGAGCACTTCGAAAGAATAAGAATCGGGGTTCTTCTTGGAGGGTGCAAGCCGCCCCGAGATAATAATCGACTGGGGAATATCCTTTTTGAGAAAATAAATTCCTCCTGCCGGCATCACGGGGAGGGGAGGGGGGATATTCCGATCCGCACGCGGTACATTCCATGCTCCGAAATACCTCCGGAATGTAATCAATACCTGCTCTTTCGTGATATTGCCGGACACGGCGATCATCATGTTCCCGGGGTGGAAGAATTTTTTGTGGAACTGGAAAAGGTCGTCGCGGGTAATCCCGCGTACTATCGAAATGAGCGGGGACCTTCCCCGCGGGTTGTCGGTGTATATGAGACGGTTGAACTCTTTAAAAGCGAATCTCATCGGATCATCAGCGATTCTTCGTAACTCTTCTATTTTCAGATCCCTTGCGC
>VGTB01000047.1 GCA_016874835.1 Deltaproteobacteria bacterium
ATCCTCTACGGTGTACAGTCATGTTGAAGAAAGTCCGTGAGAACATCACAAAACACCACATGATCCAGATGGGGGACAGGGTCATCGTTGCGATCTCCGGGGGGCCCGATTCCGTGGCGTTGTTAAAGGCGCTGGAACTGCTCGCTCCCGAATACCGGATGACCCTGGTCGCGGCGCATCTGAACCACGGGCTGCGCGGTGAGGATGCCTCCCGGGACGAGGAATTCGTGAAGCAGCTCTGCCGTGAAATGGGGATCGAGTGTGAATGCCGGACGGCGGACATTGCCTCTCTGAGCAGGGGGAGCGGGAGATCCCTCGAAGACCTGAGCAGGGAAGTCCGCTATGAATTTCTCGTCGATGTCGCCGGGAATTACCGGGCGGATAAAATTGCCCTGGGACATAACCTCCACGACCAGGTGGAAACGGTGATCATGAATTTTCTCCGGGGGAGCGGCCCCGGCGGTTTGAGGGGGATCCTGCCGGTGAGGGAATTCATCTATATACGTCCCCTCTATAATGTGACCCGCGACGAGATCATCACCTTCCTGGAGGCCCAGGGCATGACCTTCATGAGCGACAGTTCAAATGTGGAGACCTACTACCTGAGAAACAGAATCCGCAGCGAGCTGATACCGGAATTAACGCAGCACTACAATCCGAACCTGGAACACACTCTCTTCGCGACGTCCGAGATCATGCGCCTGGAAAACGATTATATGACGGCGGTAACCGACAGAATTCTTTCCGGGTGGGACGTCGGGCAGGAGGAAGGCGGGATCAGGATCAGGATATCCACGCTCCAGTCGCACCATGAGGCCCTGCGCAACCGGATTATCCAGAGCCTGCTGCATCGGTTCACACCGCCGGGGAAGGGAGTGGGCTTCACACACATAAAGTCTGTTTTGCACCTGGCCTCAGGGAATGACCCGAACGCCTTGCTGAAGCTCCCTTACGGCATTGACGTGAGACGCGAATACGATTGGCTCGTCATGAAAAAGAGGGAATTACATGGCGGGGCGGAACCGGTGGTGGTATCCGGCCGGCTCCATTATGACGTGGAAGTGCCGGGAGTCGTGGGTATGGAAGAACTGGGCAGGAGCATGCGTTTCGATCTGGTGGAACCACCCGTGGATGCGAAGTCCGTTAAGAAAGACACGGTGTACATGGACTATGAGAAGGTGGCGCTTCCCCTGAAGGTGAGAACGGTAAGGCCGGGAGACAGGATACAGCCCCTGGGCATGAAGGGATCGCGAAAAATAAAATCATACTTCATTGACCTGAAAATACCCCGGCACCTCCGGACAAGAATCCCCCTCGTGCTGGATTCGGAATCGATTCTCTGGATCGCCGGTGTGAGGATGAGTGAACGTGTTAAAATTACAGATGAAACGAGAAAGGTTCTCAAGATAGAATTTATTTGAAATAATATAGAGGTTATTGTAAGGGTAGATTTAAGAGAGAAAATGAAACTATCTTCACGGATTGATTTCAGGGAAGATTAAGGAGTAATCAGCGAGGTAACCATATTGAATACGTTACAGAAAAATATCGCACTCTGGCTTTTCATCAGCCTTGTGTTTGTGCTCATCTATCACCTTTTCACACAGCCGAAGAGCACGCCGGAGAATATCATCTTCAGCGACTTCATGAGCTATGCGGAAAAGGGGCAGATCTACGAGGTGACGATACAGGGTGAGAGCATCAGCGGCAAGCTCCACAGCGGGAAAAGTTTCAAAACCCATGCGCCGAAGGATGCCGGGATCATCAGCGTGCTCAAAGAAAAGGGAGTAAAGATCTCGGCAAAACCGGTGGATGATGCGCCGTGGTACATGAACATACTCGTCTCCTGGTTTCCGATGCTGCTCCTGATCGGCGTGTGGATCTTTTTCATGCGGCAGATGCAGGCAGGCGGCGGCAAGGCAATGGCCTTCGGGAAGAGCAAGGCCCGGCTCATTACGGACAAGTCGAAAAAAGTCACCTTTGATGACGTTGCGGGGATCGATGAGGCGAAGGCGGAGCTGGAGGAGGTAATAGAATTTCTCCGGGATCCCAAAAAGTTTACGAGACTCGGCGGGAGGATACCGAAGGGATTGCTCCTGGTGGGCCAGCCCGGCACCGGGAAAACACTGCTTGCCAGGGCGATCGCTGGTGAGGCGGACGTGCCTTTTCTCAGCATCAGCGGATCAGACTTCGTGGAAATGTTCGTCGGCGTCGGGGCATCGAGGGTGAGGGACCTGTTCGACCAGGGAAAGAAGCACGCTCCCTGCATCATTTTTATCGATGAGATCGATGCCGTGGGCAGGCACCGGGGCGCGGGTCTCGGCGGCGGACACGATGAAAGGGAGCAGACCCTGAACCAGCTTCTGGTGGAAATGGACGGATTCGAATCGAACGAGGGGGTCATCCTGGTCTCCGCGACGAACCGTCCCGATGTGCTCGACCCGGCGCTTTTGCGTCCGGGCAGATTCGACAGGCAGGTGGTTGTTCCCCTTCCTGACGTGAAGGGAAGGGAGAAGATCCTGGAAGTCCACACGCGAAAGACCCCGCTTGCGGAAGATGTCAAGTTCGCGGTCATTGCGAGGGGAACTCCGGGGTTCTCCGGCGCGGACATTGAAAATCTTGTCAATGAAGCGGTTCTCTACGCAGCGCGTATCGGGAGAGAAAAAGTCGCCATGAGTGATTTTGAATTCGCCAAGGACAAGGTCCTCATGGGCGCCGAGAGAAAAAGCATGGTGATAAGCGACGCGGAAAAAAGAAACACCGCCTACCATGAATCCGGCCATGCCTTGGTTGCGCGTTTACTTCCCGGAAGCGATCCCATCCACAAGGTGACGATCATCCCCCGGGGAATGGCCCTGGGTGTGACACAGCAACTGCCGGTGGATGAGAAGCACACCTATCCCAAGCAGTATCTCTTGAATCAGGTCACCATTCTCCTGGGCGGCCGTGCCGCGGAAGAGATGGTCCTGAAGGATTTCACCACCGGTTCCGGAAATGACATCGAGCGGGCAACGAACCTGGCAAGGAAAATGGTCTGCGAGTGGGGGATGAGCGATGAAATGGGTCCGCTGAGTTACGGCAAGAAAGAAGAACAGATCTTTTTAGGCCGGGAGCTGGCGATACACAAAGATTACAGCGAAGAGACGGCCCAGAGAATCGACAAGGAAATAAACCGTATCGTTCTGGAATGCTACGAGAAAGCAAAGATACTGCTGTCTGTGCATATTGATATCCTGCATAGGATCGCATCGGAACTTCTGGAAAAGGAAGTTCTGAACACCGCCGAGCTCGATGAAATCATAGGGATAAAAACAGACGTAGAGGGAGAGACAGGAAATCCGCAACCATCGTGATACGATGAGGAATACAAGGTGGCACACCGAAGAGAAGCTTTGCATTATTTCCATTGTCATTGCTAACAGTGCGAAGCAATCTCATAACTCATTGGTATTTCGATAGATCGCCACGTCGCTGTACTCCTCGCGATGACCTGAGGATAACTGTGCAAATATTGATGGACAGGTGTGACTGAAATGGGCAACAACTCTTCCCCGGATTACCGGCTGCGGTGTCTTTCCCTGAGATCGTCTCACGATATCCTGGAGGTATTGAGAAAAGTCGGTGTGGACCCGTACGGAATCGAGGCAATGCTGCCTAAAATGACGAACCTCAATATCCTGATCGAGGGCGTCGAGTGTAAAATCGCAAACATCATAAAGCAGGAGATGCTCTCCGTGGGGGGCGACGCCGCCGTTTCGCGGTACGCAGTGTCATGCGGCGTTGCGGCAACGGATGTCGTCATCATGGGCACCGTGAAGCAGGTACAGCGGTTCGCGGAAAAGATCGCGATCCAGCCGTTCAAGCTGGGATACCTGGCGAACGCCGTCAAGGAGGCCGTCTCGAACCGCGCGAAGGACTTGTTTGTCCTGAGGACGTGCCGGAGGGAAATGGTAATCGGAGACCGCAGTCTTGTCATGGGGGTTATCAACGTCACGCCCGACTCATTTTCCGACGGGGGAAAATTCCCGTCTCCCGCAGCGGCCATCGAGCATGGCCTGAAAATGGCGGATGAAGGGGCGGACTTCATCGATATCGGCGGCGAATCGACGAGGCCGGGGGCGAAACCGGTTTCTCCCAGGGAAGAGCTGAAGAGAATTATCCCGGTGGTGAAGGGACTGTCCGGCCGTATTGACGTTCCCCTGTCCGTCGATACGACCAAGGCGGAGGTGGCAAAGGCGGCTCTCGATCAGGGCGCCGAGATCATAAACGACATCAGTGCCCTCAGATTCGATGATTCCATGCCGAAGGTAATCGCGGAGAACAGGGCCGCCGTGATCCTCATGCATATGCGCGGGACGCCCCGGACCATGCAGGAAGGGGATCTTTCCTATTCTTCCCTCTGCGGCGAGATCATACACTTTCTCAGGCAGCAGATGGACAGGGCTGTTCAGTCAGGGGTTCCCCCGGAGCAGATGATGGTTGATCCCGGGATTGGATTCGGGAAGACCCCGGGGGACAACATGAAACTGCTGAAGCACCTTTCCGAGTTCAAGGTACTGGGGAGGCCAATTGTGTCGGGCGTTTCCCGCAAATCGTTCATCGGGAAGGTTCTTGGCGGCGAACCCATGGAGCGCGGGGAGGGGACAGCCGCCGCGGTGGTTGTATCGATCATGAACGGATCGAACGTGGTGAGGGTCCACGATGTCGGGGCAATAAAAAAGGTGGTGGCAATGACGGATGCCATTATTGCATCGTAATCTCTCCGGAATAATATTTAAAGTAAAGTCTCAATGATACAGGGAATAGGCACCGATATTGTTGAAGTATCCAGAATAGAGAAAATCATTGAAAAATGGGGTCCCCGCTTCATCGAGAGGGTGTACACTCCCGGTGAAATTGAATACTGCAGTAAAAAGGCTTTTCCGGCGATGCATTTCGCGGCCCGGTTTGCGGTGAAAGAATCGATCCTCAAGTCCCTGGGAATCGGCCTGGGCAAGGGACTGAGGTTACGGGATATCGAGGTGCTCAACAATCAGGAGGGAAGTCCTTTTCTGCAGTCCAACGATGCCGTAAAAGAGGTCTTTCGGAGGCGGGGTATCAGCGGTGTCCATATAAGCATAACTCACACGAAAAAATACGCGCAGGCCGTAGTCATACTGGAAAAATAACGGGGGTTTTGCAATGCCGGGGAAGTCGCATCCCGCCGGCGATGGCGTTAGTCTTCTGAAGGTCGTATCCAGGCATCCGGATGAGACGTTCCGGATCGGCAGGCGTATCGGTGAGCACCTGGAAGGGGGAGACGTGGTCGCCCTGATCGGCGAGCTGGGGACAGGTAAAACATGCATCGCCCAGGGAATAGCCCGGGGGATCGGCGTACCGGATGAATACACGATCACCAGTCCCACCTTCACCCTGATCAACGAGTACCGGGGGAGACTGGTTCTATACCACTTCGATCTCTACCGGCTCAACGGCATCCGGGACATGGAAGACATGGGGTACGAAGAATATTTTTTCGGTGATGGTGTAACCGTAATCGAGTGGGCGGAGAAGATCGAGGATATCCTGCCGGAAGGGACCTTGTTTATTTATCTGACCTACATTGATGAAAATGAAAGGGAAATCAGAATCCCTGAGAGAGGGCAGAGAGCGGTTGCACTGTCAAATCTGCTGAAATAAGGAGGTATCGCAGCGAATGGGTCTGATTGTACAGAAATTCGGAGGAACGTCGGTTGCTGATCTCGGTAAGATAGAGAACATCGCCAGAAGGGTCATTAAAACGAAAAATGAGGGCAATAAAGTCGTCGTCGTGATGTCGGCCATGGCGGGTGAGACCGACAGGCTCATCGAACTGGCACACAGGGCCGCGGATGAGCCCGACGAACGGGAGTATGACGCCCTCGTTTCCATCGGAGAACAGGTCACCGTCACGCTCCTGTCCATCGTGTTAAACAAGATGGGTTACAGGGCAAAGTCCCTGCTCGGCTTCCAGGCAGGGATACTGACGGACCAGTCGTATAAAAAGGCAAGGATTCTCCACATTGATACCGGGAACATAAAAAAGGAGCTCAGAAAGAGAACCATAGTCGTCATCGCGGGTTTCCAGGGAGTCGATAAGGAAAACAGCATCACCACGCTCGGGCGCGGCGGATCCGACACGAGTGCGGTTGCCCTGGCGGCCGCTCTGAAAGCAGACGTGTGCGAAATCTATACGGATGTGGACGGGGTGTACACGGCGGATCCGAGTATCTGCAGCAAGGCAAGGCGGTTGAACAAGATTTCCTATGACGAAATGCTGGAAATGGCCCGGGCGGGTGCGAAGGTTCTGCAACCGCGTTCCGTGGAGCTGGCAAAGAAATATGAAGTACCGGTATATGTGAGGTCATCATTTACAGACAACGGCGGAACACTGGTCACAAAGGAGGATAAGGATATGGAAAAGGAAGTCGTGTGCGGGGTCACCTATGACAGGGATCAGGCGAAAATCACGGTGGTTCGCGTTCCGGACAGGCCGGGGATAGCCGCCAGGCTTTTCACGCCGTTAGCCCAGCACAATATCGTGGTCGACATGATCATACAGAACGCGAGCGTTGACGGATTTACGGACCTGACGTTTACCGTTTCACGGAAGGATATGAAGAAGGCCTCCGAGCTGGTGAAAAAAGTGGCAAAGGAAATCAGTGCGAAGAAGATCGAAATAGACGATGGCGTCGCGAAGGTGTCCATCATCGGCGTGGGAATGATAAGCCACTCGGGAGTTGCGGCCCGGATGTTTTCAACCCTGGCAAGGGAAGGCATCAACATCATGATGATAAGTACTTCCGAGATCAAGATTTCCTGCGTGGTCCAGGCAAAATACACCGAGCTTGCCGTGTCTGCGCTTCATGATGCCTTTATCACCGACAAATAGCCACAGATGAATACGGGACTCTTCAGGAGGCAGATAGACGGAGCCATTGCGGTCATCGCGGCTGCCGTGCTCGTCCATGTGTGTGTCTATCTATACGTCACCCATAAACCCGGGGTAAAGACAGTACCGTATAAAGATACACATTCCGGTCCCGTAATCGTCGAGATTGCCGGGAGTGCCGGCCACGACGGCGTCTATTACGTGCCCGTGGACACGGACGTGAAGACCCTGTTCGGATATGCCGGTGTGCGCCACACCGAGCGGTTCGACCCGAAGACCATGGAAACCCCTCTCTCCACAGGGCAGAGGGTTCTCATTGACTCCCGCGGACAACTGACCATAGGAGAGATGGAGAATGCCACCAGGCTGGCCTGCGATCTTCCCATCGATATCAACAGGGCAGGGGTCGGCGACCTTGTGCTGATCCCGGGGGTGGGAGAAAAGACCGCCTGGAAGATAATCGCCCAGAGAAACAGGATGGGAGGATTTCAGAGAATCGAAGACCTGATGAAAATACGGGGGATAAAGGAAAGGAAATTCAACAGGTTAAAAAGATACGTCACGGTCAATCAGAGAACCCGAATCTGAAATGACCTCTTCTAACGATACCTTTCGAAGTAGTCCATCACGCGGCGGACATAGACCCGTGTTTCCCGGAAGGGGGGGATCCCTCCGTAACGAAGCACGGCGTTTTCGCCGGCATTGTATGCGGCAAGGGCCAGCGCCAGATTCCCGTTAAAATATCTCAGGAGGTATTTCAAATACCTCACGCCTCCCTCGATATTGCTTTCCGGATGAAAAGAGTCACGCACCCGCAGGGAAGATGCCGTAGATGGCATGAGCTGCATCAAACCCCTCGCGCCCTTGCGGGAAACGGCACGGTGATTGAAGTTGGATTCCGCCTTGATTACCGCTTTCACTAACGCGGGCTCAACATTGTATTTTGCCGAAGCCTTGGCAATCAGATGATCGTACTGGGAGATATTCATTCCCAATTTGCGATCGAAGAGAACCCTCTTTTCCCTCATCACCAGGGTGTATTTGATACGGGTGTCGGTGGGGACGTTGGTGAGGTGGACGATGCCCTCCGCGTCGGTGTATCTGTAAATGTCGGCGGAACAGGGAGAGAGGAAAAAAAGGGAAACATTCGCCATGAGCAGGGAGAGAACCAGGAGGATTTTCTTTCGTACTATCACTCGAACAACTCCGCGTTTTTTTGAAAGCATCTCTGTTGATATGGATAATTACTACAGGTGCGCATAGAATGCAAGGAATTTATTCACTTTTTCTTCAATGTCCTTGACAGGGATTGACCGAGATGGTAATTAACTTCCCCTCAAAAGAGGTCAATTGTGTCGGGGCGTGGCGCAGCTTGGTAGCGTATCTGAATGGGGTTCAGAGGGTCGCTGGTTCAAATCCAGCCGCCCCGACCATTGATATCAAGGAGTTACAAAGTGGGAACGTAACTCCTTTTTCTTTTTAGGGTCATTTTGTCCCGCTATAGTCCCGCTTGAGGAATAAAAATCACCATAATTTTTTTAAGGAGGATTGAATATGTCAGAAACAAAGTTTTAATATATATGGAACCGCGAAGGATATGAGAGAAAAAGAGATAGAACGTGTGAGGAGAATCTTTTCGTTTGTTCTACAAAATCTATGTCTGCTTGTGATGGGAATCTAAACGTAAATTTTGTTTTTTTGTTATAGCTACTAACAGCAAAGTCTCCAGTATTTATAATATCCATTCCGCGGGGTTTTTTATTACGAAGTGTGCTTTAAGTTCTTTGATGGAACAGAATCCTCACAAAAGGAGGATTAGAATTCGCCACTCTTACAGTCAAGGTGCTGATGGGGACTTCCTAAGCTACGCGGGTAACAGGCCAGTCGCATCTGCGAGAAGGATATGTGAAAAAATGAGGTACAGGATATTTTTCTTCATAATCTTTCTTCTGGCTTCTATCGCTCCCTTAAGTGCCATGGAAAAAGGCGTCTTCAAGCCGCCGAGTCTGGAGGGGTATACGCTGGTTCAGACAAAGCAGCTGGATAAAGATAAAGTAAAGGACGGGATAAAGGAGACCACACTGGAGATTTACGGGAATGCGATAGGTCAATATATCGGCAAATATACCTGCAATGGCATAATTTGGGAGTGGGGAGTAAAGGCTAATAACAACAATGATGATACGATTAACAATTATATTTTAAGGGATAGTGACGGAGATGGAATATTTGATGAAAGATACGGCGGTAATGAAACAACGTATGTACCTGACTGGGTGAAAAAGGCAGGAAATAAATGAAGTACATGTCGTACATATTCTCGTTGTTTCTGCTCATTTTAGGTTGTGCGGTATCGAATCTATATGCCATGGAGAAGGGTATCTTCCAGCCGCCGAGCCTGGAGGGGTATACGCTGGTTAGTACAAAACAGTTAGATAAGGATGAAGTAGAAGATGGGGTAAAAGAGACTACGTCTGAGATTTACAAGAATTCTGCTGGTCAAATTATCGGCAGATATATCACTAAAGACCATACTTGGGTATGGGCAGTAAAAAAGACTCAAGACCTTAATGATACTACTCAAAACTATGTTATCAGAGATAGCACAGGGAATGGAACTTATGATGAAAAATATTCACTAACTGAAGATTTTTTCTTACCGAGTTACCTTAAATAATAAAAGATTCAAAAGAGGCATTCTTTGGTAGTTGATAGGATTAATTTGAAAAATGAATCTTTGTTTAAAAGGATTAATATTGGTCCTATTTGACGAGGAATTGTCAAATTATGAGGATTATACCATTCCCGAATGCGTAAAGGACAAATTGAGAAAGTGATGAGTAAGATATTTCTTATCGCTGTGGTGCTCTTAAGTCTCATGGGTACTCAGACATATGCCATGGAAAAGGGTGAGTTCCAGACACCGAGCTTAGAGGGGTTTTTGTTCAATAGGCAGTTTAAAATAGACGAAGACGAAGACGGAATCAAGGAGAGTGACGTAACGATTTACAAGAACCCTTCAGGAGATCAAATAGGGGTTATCAGTACAGGTGGCATTATTTGGCTGTGGAGCAGGAGAGATCACGATTACCTGCACAATCGGACAGATATAAATAGAAATTACAGCATTCGGGATAGTAATTGCGATGCAATATTCGATGAGCGATATGCAACTGGAGAACCTTTCTATTTGCCGAATTGTTTGAAATGAAAACATCTTTTATTACCGCATGTCTGGTCTGGTTGTTCGTCCTGTCCGGTTGCACGGTCTTGGGAAGTCTTTCCAAACCATCTGAGCACGACATGCTTGTATCTGCCAGATCTATAAAAGTTTCCTCGGCTGACGAGGCATTCCGAGATATTCAGTTTGTCTTCAGGAGAGTAAAGTACAGCGGAAAATATATTTTTGATGAGTGTTCAACGGACGCAATAAACAAAGCAGGAATTGATGTAACATGCACTATGTATGAGGAGGATAGAACTTATCAGTATATTGACAAAAAAAATTACGAGAAATATCCCACTTTCCGATTGAAATCCACAGGGACTTATTCGCTCACAGTACCTCTTTGTCCTGCTGATTTCAGATCCGTCCGTCAGTTTCCACTGTTTTTAACGCATTATTTCTTCGTCAACGGGTTTTGCTTCGAAGGTGACAAAGAACGGGCACTCCGTGCATACCATTTATTAAAATACTATTGTGAACATTAGCAGGTGTAACAGTGAAGACGAAAATACTGCTCCTCTTGGTTGCATTATTAGTTTCCATCGCGTTGCAGTCTCATGCCATGGAGAAAGGTATCTTCCAGCCGCCGAGTTTGGAGGATTATGAATACGAAAGAGCGTGGCAGATGGATATTAATAAAGATGGAGTAAAAGAAACCCACGTTACTATGTACAAAAA
The DNA here is from genome assembly GCA_016874835.1 of Deltaproteobacteria bacterium. Classification (GTDB taxonomy): domain Bacteria; phylum Desulfobacterota; class Syntrophia; order Syntrophales; family UBA2185; genus VGTB01. Next base: position 10,815 of record VGTB01000047.1, read on the forward strand.
TTCGGATGGTGGTAAAATTCTGAAGATCACATCATTAAATGGGACCGTTTGGGCATGGGCAGTACGGTCTTCGTATTGGCCAAAAGATAAAGAAGATTTGACCAAGAACTATACCCTCAGAGACAGCAATTGTGACGGCGTATTTGATGAGAAACTAAAAAATGATGAAGCTTATAAAGTTCCCGATTGTCTAAGAGACAGGATGAAGAAATGAGAAGCAGAACATTTCTCTTTATAATGCTGTCTCTGGTTTTTATTATGTCTTCCCATGCCATGGAGAAGGGTGTCTTTAAACCTCCGAGTATGGAGGGGTATACTAAATATTGGGAAACTGATATGGATATAAATAAAAATGGAATTAAAGAAACTCATGTAGTTATTTATAGAAATGCTGATACTGATAATATAACTTCTCTTAGCACTAATGGAAGAATCTGGGCTTGGAAAGTAAAAAGTCATAATTATCCTGTAGACAAAGATGACTTTTCAAAAAATTATGTAATCAGAGATAGTTCCTGTAGTTCTCCTAGTAAATTTAATGAGAAATATACTCTAGATGAAATGTTCAAATTACCAGTAAATCTATGTAAATAGAAGTAACTTTATTGCGCACATAGCAGGTAAAGCAGTGAAGACGAAAATACTGCTCCTCTTGGTTGCATTATTAGTTTCCATCGCGTTGCAGTCTCATGCCATGGAAAAAGGTATCTTCCAGCCGCCGAGCCTGGAGGGGTATACGCTGGTTCAGACAAAGCAGCTGGATAAAGACAATAATGGTTCAAGAGAAACTACCCTGGAAATTTATGCAAAAGGAAAAACAAAATTAATTGGGAAATACATTACTGATGGGAAAGTATGGGGTTGGGCTATTTATAACGATCTCCAAAACCGTGATGACCCATTTAAGAACTTTTCTATTAGAGATAGTAGCGGAGATGGTATATTCAATGAGAAATACACCACTACGGAAGAATATCCATTACCTGATTATTTGAAGTAGCTTAAAAATTATACCTTCTCTGCTATGTGAAGAAGGCAGGATACAAATGAAATACATGTTGTACATATTATCGTTGTTTTTGCTCAGTATGTGCTGTGTGATATCGAATCTATGTGCCATGGAGAAAGGTATCTTCCAGCCGCCGAGTCTGGAGGGGTATACGTTTGAGAAGAGTTGGACTATTGATGTCGATCAAATTCAAGACGGGATAAAAGAAACAACTATTGAGAAATATGTGAAATCGAAAAATCAAGTCATTCTTAAATGGACAACCAAGGGAAAGACCTGGTACTGGTCAATATTAAATAACTATTCTGATAAAAATGATCATATTAACAATTATGGCATAAAAGATGAGGACGGAAAGGGAGTTTTTACAGAGAAATACTATGGAGTTGAACAGTTTTATTTGCCAGATTATTTAAGATAATCAAACTGTATAAACCCCAGAGCAAACCCTAAAGCCGATTAAGCGGTGCCGCCGCAAGCAGCGGGGAATTCAACCAAAGAGATTAAACCGATTTATATGATGACTAAATAAAATAATGAGATTACTCAATCACTCGAAGGAGGTTTATTATGAAAAATCCATTTGAGGTTTTTATTAAACTGAAAAGGGGTACCGTTCGTCATCTGACGCCGGAACACCCGGAATTTGACCCAGTTGGTATTATAAACGCTTTACGCGAAGAGGATAGTTCTCTAAGGCTGGCCATTCTCGCCATTGCAGTCCGAGAGGCGCATTGGAAATTTGTGATGGAAGAGGGGCAAGGCGATGAGGAACCGCTGGAATTTTTAGAATTTGTTTCTCAAGCGGTCGGGAAGATGATTTTAAGTGATAAAGGGAAAGAATTTGCAGACTTCTGGTTCAAGGGGGAAATTGTTGTTGCTGGCACTCCGCACAAAATCCATGCCATGCTTGTCACCGATATGGAACTAGGGAACATAAAAAACGTCATCACAAAATGCAAAAAGCTGCTGGGGCATCACAACGAACTCTTGTCCGAGTTCGGAAAACTGTGCACGGAACTAAAGCCAATGTCGGATCGGTTCAAGGCAATCCTGTGCAAGAATAAAGGAGGTATTTGTTTCGCCGTGGGTGAGGTATTAACAAATCGCGATCTTCTCTACTGTCTATTTCCGATGGTATTCGTATCAATTAACCCGATCGTGATGTTTGTTGCAGGATTACTTCTTGCAGAGATGTTAAGGCATGGACTGGATAAACTCTGCCGTTCTTGAATTGACTCCCAATAGTTTTTCTAACATTATTTTGGTGCAAGCATAAAACTACCAGATAAGAAACAATAAAACAGGAAGACGCCATTACCAGCTTTACGATGGTTTTGGCAGTCCTTGGCAAATCGTGCCCGAGATACATAAGTTCTAGTTTTTTTAATAAATAGGAGTTTATGATCGCCCTGAAGGATGCCGAGCAATACCTGCGCTCGAATGGTTACGACAATCCCTTCTACGGGGCCCCGTTTATCCTGATCGGGGAGGCGAATTAATTACGGAAAGCACAGGAAAACAATGTCTGCATCATTTACCGAGGTATTGTTCTGCGGTATTCTTATTGCGGGTCTTGCATGCTTCGTCCTTCTCCCGTTCCGCATCGTCTTATTGGTCAGATTGTTTCACCGCTGGAAAGCGATTTCCATTGCGGACCGAATCCTTATCATTGTTTCGATCTTTCCCCTGATTGCATCTACTATGCTCTGGTTGGCCGTTGCCTATTCTGCCGCAATGTTGATCCTGAACATAGGCATCAAGAGCACTTGGGGCATGTCGGAAGTCGGAATGTCCATGACCGTATTTCTTATTTTCTACCTCCTTTTTGAAATACTCATCTTCTTGCCGCGACGCAGAAAACATGAGTAACCTTATTATGAACTTAAGAAGACATCACCTGCTCCTCGTCGGAATCGTCATCGCCAGTCTGTTCGCCTTTGGACTGTCGATTTACAGTTTCCATCAAGGATACATGATCAACAAGCATTACACTTCCCTTGCCAGGATGGCCAAGGGCGATATAAACAAAGGATCCGAGTTTCTGAAGGAGGGGTTCTATAAACAGGATAAATGCAACGACAGATCGTTCCGTTACGGAGCCATAGCGATCGCCGTTCCGGCGATTTTCTTCGCCGTCTGCTACTTACTGCTCTATTTTCCCTTTATAAGAAAATCAGGAAAATCGCTTCCGTCAGTAAACAATCAGGTTACGGAAATTCATACTGCCCTCAATGAATCGGTGCGGATTTATTTTCTGATCCTATTCTGCATAGCCTTCGCATTCTTCTTTCTGATCCCCCTTTTGATCGTCCTGTATAATCTGATTTTCCCGCCCGTGACAGGAAAGAGGATCACATTGTTCTTCACGACTGTGATTCTTCTCATTATGGCGCTGTCCGTAACCTCTTATGTTTTTCTTAAGAAAGGCAAGATTCACATCGCCTGGGGAGTTGTGACAACTGCCCTTATACTCCTGCTTTATGGAATCCCTCTGTTTATAGTTGAAAACAACCATCAGCTTCTTCATACACAGCTCATTGACGGACCCATTCCCGATTATTTAGTGCTTTCTCCTCAAGTGGATTCGTTTATAATCTTCTTATCTGAGTTCTCCAACTTTATCGGTTCGAGGATTTTCTTATATGCCATTGCATTTATCTTTATATTTTTAAGTGTTCAGTTATATTTCTGGAAAAGACGTCGGATAAACCAAGTCATAAAAGGATAAAGAATTTCGCAATGGCAATGCATTTTTTTGTTGATCTGAACTGTTCAATATCCCTATCAGAAAAATCAAGAGACAAAGACCGATCGGTCCCAATAAGGAGAAACATTTATGAAAATAAAGGCTCGCTTCTTTTGCTTGTCATTGGGAGTTCTGCTTGCAGCGTGCACATCCGCTTCAGTTGCAGCGGATGCCCAAACGTATCACGATGATGGCATCCGGCTCTACAGGTCAGGAAATATCCCATCGGCAATCATCGCGTTCACAAAAGCCATAGACCTCGATCCCATGTTTGACCGGGCATACACCAACCGCGGGATCATGTGGATGGAAATAGGCGAGTATGACAAGTCCATAGCCGACTGCGATAAAGCCATTGAAATCAATCCCGAACAATTCGCCGCCTATAACAGCCGCGGTAGTGCATGGCGATTCAAAGGCGACTTTGAGCGTGCTGTCGCCGATTATACCACGGCCATAGCGCTGAATCCCCGCAACGCCATACTCTTCAATAACCGGGGTTCCGCTTACATGAACAAGGACGATTACAGTTCGGCCATCGCCGATTTCAGCAAAGCCATTGAGATCAATTCACGATACCCCATGCCATACTACAACAGAGGCTGCGCCCTTTACCGTCAGGGAAAATTCAAGGAGTCGTTACCCGACTTGAAAAAAGCCATGGAGACGGGATTCAATCCCGCTGACTATCCATACCTCATGCTGCTGATTGCCTCTCAGAAAGTATCCGAGGGGGAGTTCAAAAATATCGAAAAAGATTTTCGCAAATTTACTGTAACGCGATCTTCGAATCCATGGATAAGAAGAATCATCGTATTTTACCTTCACGAAAATGTGCCGGAACAGCTAATTTTGACAGAGGCGGAGAGGGAAAAAAACGAGCAGGAAAGGAAGACGCGCCTCTGCGAGGCCTACTACTACCTTGGGGAGCACAGGCTTTCGAAAGGCGACAAACAGGGCGCGGAGCAATACTTTCTCAAGGCCATCGAGACGAACGCCTTCACGACAGTCGAATACCTGAATGCCAAATCCATGATGCAGCTCATGAAAGAAGATAAACTCTGAATGAGTATTTGAGTGGCAAGATTTTATTATTGGCCACTGATTCTTAGTTGCTGGCCGTTACATTTGGTAAATGAACAATGAAAAGACACTTTCGGACAGTTTCAATCATAACATGTCTTCTTATATTTTTTACCCACGCCTTTGCCATGGAGAAGGGTGTCTTTCCGCCGCCGAGTCTGGAGGGGTATACGAAGTCTAATGAATGGGATCACGATGTTGATAAAGATGGTATAAAGGAGTCTCACATAATTAAATATACTAATTCTGCAGGAGACACTATCCTCAAAACATCTACAAGAGGTACGGATTGGCTTTGGTTGAAAAAGACACAGGATTATAATTCAAATCAGCCAGATATAACTAAGGGCTATGTTATAAGAGACAGTAACTGTGATGGCAAATTTGATGAGAAATATAGTTTATCAGAGTCTTTTGACCTTCCTGCTTGTTTAAAATAAAAAAGATGGTGGAGCTCGGCGAATGGCTCTGCACGGATGTCCTGAAGAGGGTCCCCCACCGGCATTTTGTCTTTGGCATCCCGAAGATGCTGCGCCGATACTTCCTGTATGACCGGAAGCTTCTGGCCGATCTGAGCCGGTGCGCCTGGAAATCCCTGAAGGTATTTCGCCGGGAAACGAGTCACCTCGAAGCGTCCATATCGCCATTTTGGGCTCAATATCCTTTTTCCCCCCGCTAAATTGCCTTTGACATGCTGAGTGATAAAATAACTTCTCCTTCAACCACCGCCGTTATGCTCCATGACACCATGTGCATATCAACACCAACATTGATTATTTTGCATTTGACATTAGCCGCCTTTTGACTTACTTTCTCCAACATGGGACACTCCTCCTTGAAAAAAT
>VGTB01000048.1 GCA_016874835.1 Deltaproteobacteria bacterium
AAGGGGAAGAGGGGAGAACCTACGGTGAGAGAGCAGACCTGCCTGTACGGTGAGACCGGGCGGAAACATCTGGGACTGCCCATTTTTCATGTGAAGGTGTAGAAGAATGCCGTCACCAGCAACGTTATCGCCCTTCGGTACTTCGGGAACCTTCTCCATCGGTCACGTGTCATGTTTTCCGAAGAGAGGATGCCTGCGGGCGGCGATATTAATGATGCGGCTGAGCATTTCACCGTAAGAAAAACCGGCGATCTCGGCGGCACATGCCATACTGGCGTCGGCGGTGATATCTGAGTTGGGGTTCACGTCAAGGACATAGAAGATACCGTCTCTCAGTCTCAGGTCGAGTCTCGCGTAGTCACGGCAGCCGGTAATGCGGTACACACGGGTGCATATGTCTTCCAGGAGTTGATACTCGCTGCTGCTCAAGGGTGCGGGCAGTTTCAGACCGATCTTCACGTAGTGAAAAGACCCGGGCTTGAACTTGGAATCATACGTGCAGAGGCGGTCGTGGACATCATCCAGTTCGGCGAAATCCATTTCTGCGGGGGGCAGCATCTGTATTTCGCCGTTATCCCAGAGTGATACGTGGAACTCCCGTCCGTCGATAAAATCCTCTACAAGTGCCGGCTGTTTGAACGTATTCAATACGTATTCCACCCGGTTTTTTAGTTCCGCCGTCGATGTGACCACTGCGTCAGGAGTAACACCGGCACTGCAATGTTCATTCGGCGGTTTTACTATGGCGGGGAAATGATTCCAGTTTTCGACTGCATTCGACGTGTATATCTGCCACAGGGGGGTCGGTATTCCGTGTCTCCTCAAGAGGGTTTTGACCTTGCGCTTATCCCCGCAAAACCGAAGTACATCATAGGTTGAACCGGTAAAAGTAAAATGCAACTCTTCCAGTATTTTCGCAACTAAGGCTTCGCTGTAAGGAACCCCGGGAATCTCTTCACACCAGTTGAACGCGATGAACTCGTCAGGATTGTACTTCTTGAGAGTGGTACGTATGTCGGAATTGCAGATGGGAACGCTGGTGATCGGATGCCCGAGGTTGCGTACCGCATGTTCAAAACGTTCCGTTTCGATAATGACCAGATCCCTCTCGGCGGGTTCCCATGAAGGGTCGATGTTATGGAGAAGTAGAACGGGGAGATCGGCCCGATCTCTCATGAGGAATATGTTCCCCTTTCTGTGAGTATGATGCACTTCCTGCGCGAAACGGCATCCCGCCCGCACAACGGGAATCGAGATTTTTGCGGGATGTCATTGTCGGGGGCTTTATAACGTGTTTCCCCTGGAATATCAAGAATTTTTATCCTTCCGGGATCTTTTCTTGACACGAAAAAACCCTTGTCTTATACTCGTTCGCCCGGATGAAAATGCAGGGCGGGCGCGTCTCAGGAAAGAACAGGGGTCGGTTTATCATGGAAAAAAGAACAGGCAATTGGCAGGATCTCTACAGGAAAGAGAGAGAGGAAGAGCCGAAACTTCCGGAAGGACCGATTCTATTTTACAACGACCTGGTAATCGACCACTTCACGAATCCCCGGAATGTCGGAGAAATATCAGACTCCGACGGTTACGCTCTTGTGGGTGACCCTTCGTGTGGCGATCAGATGAAACTGTGGATCAAGGTGAAGAAAAAGAAAATCTCCGAAATCAAATTCCGGTCATTCGGTTGTCCCGGCGCCATTGCCACGAGCAGTATGGTTACACAACTCGCTCTGGGTAAAACGATTGATGAGGCCAAGCGACTTACGGACGACGATGTTATCTCCGCCCTGGGAGGAATACCTGAGAACAAGAAGCACTGTTCACTCATGGGGATAAATGCGCTCCTCGCGGCCATCGCCGACTATGAAGAAAAAAGAGGGCGCGCGAATCCGCGCGAGGAGGAGTTATGATATATCTGGATCACAATGCCACGACGCCCTTGCATCCCGCCGTGTTCCGGGCGATGGAACCCTACATGAGGGAGCAGTTCGGGAACGCATCGAGTTCCTATCGCCTCGGGCGCTCAGCGAAGAGCGCCCTGGAAGCTTCACGGAAGAGTATTGCCGGGTGTTTGGGTGCTCAGCCCGATGAAATCGTTTTTACCGGCGGGGGCACGGAATCCGACAATATTGCCATAAGAGGAGTAGCCCACGCCCTCAGGTCAAAGGGCAATCATGTTATCACGTCTCACATAGAGCACCACGCGGTATTAAACACATGCCAGGACCTGGAACGGGAGGGTTTCAGGGTAACGTATCTCCCCGTTGATTCCGGCGGACAGATCAATCCTGATGACGTGCGCAGTCATATCGGAGCTGAAACCATACTTATCACTGTCATGCTTGCCAATAACGAGACAGGGGTCATTCAACCGTTATCCGAGGTCGGGAAGATCGCGAGGGAAGAACAAATCATATTTCATACCGATGCCGTGCAGGCTGTAGGCAAGATACCTGTCGACGTCAATGAACTTTCCGTTGATCTCCTCTCGCTTTCGGGACACAAATTTTATGGTCCCAAGGGTGTGGGCGCGCTCTACGTGAGGCGTAATACCCCGATTAATCCCCCCTTTACGGGAGGGCACCACGAGCGCAATATCCGTCCGGGAACGGAAAATGTCCCCGGGATCGTCGGGCTTGCAGAGGCGCTTCTGCTGGCCACGGGAAGTCTCCCGGAAGTGGCGCAAAAGCTCACGGGTCTCCGGCAGCGGTTTGAGGCCACCGTGCTGAGGAAAATAAACGGGGTGCAGATCAATGGCAGAAGTGCACCGAGGGTTCACAATACGAGCAACATGAGTTTTCAATCCATTGAAGGCGAATCGATTCTCCTGCACTTAGATTTAAAAGGGATTTACGCCTCTTCCGGTTCGGCGTGCAGTACCGATTCTCCGGAGCCCTCCCATGTGCTGGTTGCGATGGGCGTGCCTGCCGGAACGGCCCAGGGGACAATTCGATTTTCCCTAGGAAAAGATAATACGGACGATCAGATTGATTATGTGATGGAAGCCCTGATGGAAATTACCGCCAGGCTGCGAGAGATATCAAGTGTCAGGGATAAGTGATTCCGACAGGTCAGTGATTACCGAAGTCTGCCTTCTTCCCTCAATTTCGATATGATCTGAGCAATCTTCGGCAAAGCCTCCGTGGCCGCCTTTTCCCCTTCGAGAATTGCTTCGTGCCTCCTTGAGAAATCGGCAGATCCGATGTGCCCTACTTTAGGCGTAATGATCACATCTGCCTTGCTAAGTTGCGTCTGTGATATGTGGGCGTACATGATGCCTATCGATTGCAGTATCGTTTCTATCGTGCTCTGAGGAACGGAATTGTTGAGACTTGAGGAGATATCCACGGCGATGACGACGTCGGCACCATACCTCCTTGCGGCCTCAACGGCAACCGGGCTTACCACACCTCCATCCACGAACGTTCCGTCCGCAATGGTCACAGGTTTGAATATGCCGGGAATCGAGCAGCTCGCCCGTACCGCCTTTCCGGTATTGCCTACACCGAAAATGATCTCTTCACCGGTTTGTATGTTTGTGGAGACGGCATAAAAAGGAATTGGTAATTTTTCAATGGGGGTATTTCTTAGTGCCCAGTTCACATAATGTTCAAGTTTTTCCCCTTTGATGAATCCATTGTCGGGAATAGTCAGGTCTATGAGATCTTCCCTTGTGAGGGCGAAGGCCATTTTTTGCAGTTCGTAGGCGTTATACCCATACGCATACATGCTTCCCACGAGGCTGCCTGCGCTTGTGCCTATAATCATGTGCACCGGAATTTTATGAGATTCTAAAACCTTTAAGACACCGATGTGGGCAAATCCCTTGGATGCGCCGGCCCCTAAGACCACTGCTATCTGCGAGGGTTTCGGCGGCGGTGCCGGTGGAGGTAGAGGGGGTGTGGGAACGCAGGAAATGATGAGTATGCACGTGAGGAAGATGACGGAAATGATTTTACGATGGTTCATTGTCCTCGTATGATGTGGGTGGTGCATATCCTGTTTCGTTCCCTATGCTGCAAAATGCCTGTATTATAGAGTAGTCACTCCTGCTTCATAATTTGTATGTAGCTTTCAAGCTTCCCCTTTTCGGTGAGCACCTTCATCCCCATTTCCTGGAGCGTCGCCGGTATATCAGGGGGCTCGCTTCGTCTCACAAGAACGATGGAGTTTGCAGGGCACGTGGTCGCACAGAGTCCGCAGCCGATACATTTTTCGGAATTGAGGACGGCAACGTCGTCTTTTATTTCAATAGCCCCCATAGGACACCGTTCATCGGCACACAGGCGGCATCCGGTGCAGGTAGTGCCATCGAACTTTGGCTGGAAAGCACTTGTGGAGAAACCGTGGGCCAAATGAAGCTTCGTACGGCACGTCAGAATGATACAGCAACAGGTGCAGCAGTTGCAGATAAAGCCTGCCCTGTCGGCGCTGTTGTTACTTGTATGCACCAAGCCCGCCTCTTCTGCCTGATCGAGGACGCCATGCGCTTCTTCTTTGCTGATCTCCCGTGCGTACCGGCGCTCTACCAGAAATCTCGCCGGGGCATCAAAAAAGAGACACACCTCTTTTGGGTGACGGCAGATACCGGTACTGACACGGCATGCACAATGGGCAAGCGCGATGTATTCCACGGTGTTTATTAGGGTTGACACCTCTTCATAGGGATGAACGTGGACGGAAGCATTAATTGCCCGTTCAACCGGGACTACCCGTGCGACGGGAGTGGGGTTTCCTGCAAAGGATGCACCGAGCCCGTCTTTATGATATTCCCCCCAGAGCTTTCCCAGTCTCTCATGAATCGGTGCACCTCCGCCCCGCATGAGGGGAAATTCAAACAAGCCGGGAATCGTCGGTAGCAGGCCGTATGAGTGTTTACCTTCTTTCACGCGACAGGAAACAATCGCCTTTTCCGCCATGGATTCTAACATACGATACGCATCATCTCTGGAAATACCCGCTGCAGACGCGATTTTTTCGACCGGCTTGTGGGAAAAATTCATATATACGGCAAGCGCCGCTTCTTCGGGTGTAAAGAGAATACGGAGGATTTCCTCGAAAGCCTTTGACTCCGGTGCGCCGGAGGGATGTATGTCAAGAATTCCACGGAGTTTCTCGTAAATAGCCATTGGTCATTCCTTGCTGAGAAGAGGTCTCCGGATATTTCAACCGGACGTTAGCGCCGGTTCCTGTAGGCATTGATTTCATCAGTGAGCCAGCGTATCCAGGCCTGCACCCCTTCCCCCGTCTTACACGACACCTCTATTATCCTGATTTCTGGATTCAGTTTCAGAACCCTCTCCTTAAAAACATCCACATCGAACTCGGCAACGCCGAGATAGTCGATTTTATTAATCACAAGAGCATCACATATGCTGAATATCAAAGGATATTTGAGGGGTTTGTCGTCCCCTTCAGGGACACTCAGGATCACGACTTTCTTGTGGGCACCCGTATCGAACTCGGCGGGACATACAAGGTTTCCTATATTTTCAATCATGATGAGATCAAGGTTCTTCAGATCCATCTCATCCAGGGCCATTCTTATCATCGGAGCATTCAGATGACAGAATCCCCCGGTTTTGAGCTGAATGGCGCCGACGCCCTCACCGGCTACCTTTTCCGCATCAACGACGGAGTCAATATCGCCTTCGATCACCCCGATCCTGAACATGCTTTTCAGTTCCCTGATGGTGTGCACGATGAGGCTTGTCTTTCCACCACCCGGTGAAGCCATCATATTTACCATAAAGACGTTATTTTTCCGGAGGGCATTCCTGATCTCATCTGCCAGATCTTTGTTATCTGCCAGGATTTCCTCCTTGATTTCTATCAGACGAATATCTGCCATTACACTACCTCTATATGCTTGATGTAAAACTCGCGGCCCGACACGAATGTTACTTCTATACCGCCACATTCAGGGCATACGATATCCTTTGAATCTTTTAGAGAAACCTGAAATGTGTCACTGCAGGTACGACATTGAAAGATCACAGGCGATCTCTCAATTTCGATTGCGGCTCCCTCGGCAATGGTGTTTTTACTCAGGTAATCAAAGTAGAACTGAATGCAGTCACCCACTAAATCGCTGAGCTCACCGATTTTGAGACTGATGCTGAGAATTTTTTCGGCTTTGTTTGCTTGAGCATGTTTCAGTACGATATTGAGAATACTTTCGGTGACAGCTAGTTCGTGCATGGTAAAGCATCCTTGTGAGTCTTCATTACATGAACGGGATACATAATAGCAATGAAAAAAACAATCCCAAGGGAGAAAAATGCCCGCCCTTCTCAATTCTCTCTTTGTTGTTGACACGATAAGCCCTTTCCTATACTACTTCATCGCTGAAATGCTTCTGTGGTAAATATTGGAGCCCCCCGCAGTGAATTGCGGAGAAACTTTGATCGTTAAGGAATGAAAACGGTACCCATTCGCTCACTTACCCCGCAGCAGTCTACGGGGAATGTGCTCGCTACCGGAATCACCGATAAGTATGGAACTCATTGCCACTGTAATTGATTTATTCATTCACCTTGACAAATATTTAGGAGTGATCATTCAGAGCCTTGGCGGATGGACCTACTTCATCTTTTTCATGGTCATCTTCTGCGAAACGGGTTTGGTGGTCACTCCTTTTCTGCCGGGGGATTCCCTTCTCTTTGGTCTCGGTACATTTGCTGCCATCGGATTTCTCCAGATTGAGTGGCTCTTGATTCTGCTCTCGATTGCGGCGGTCGGGGGGAATACACTGAACTACGCGATCGGGGAGTATGTGGGGCCAAAGGTTTTTCACAAGGAAAATGCCCGGTTTCTCAACAAGGAGTATCTCGACCGTACCCACAGATTCTATGAGAAGCATGGTGGGAAAACGATTGTCATCGCCAGGTTCATTCCGATAATCAGAACATTTGCACCGTTTGTGGCAGGTATCGGGAAGATGAATTACTCCCGTTTTGTGCTGTACAACGTGCTGGGTTCTGTAGTCTGGGTCAGCATATTTACCGTCGGAGGGTACTACTTCGGCAATATTCCTGCGGTGAAGGCTAACTTCACCATGGTCATCTTCGCGATAATCATCATATCCGTACTGCCGATCATAATCGAGTCCCTGCGCCATCGCAACCGCATGGCAAAGAATAATGGAGTGAAAAGGGAATAATGATTCAGGACGAAATGGGTAGGGGTGTATGAGAGGAAAAACGGGATGAAAAAAAAGATTGTGCTGCTTCTGTTTTTCAGTTTGTTTTTCGTTTTGCCACGGACAGTGCACGCAGAGAGTTCGCATGTGGTGAAAATCGGAAGCGACGTGACAATCGAGGAAGGCATGAAGGTACGGAACGTCCTGGTCATCGGCGGGCAGATTACCCTGGAAGGTACTGTGGAAAATCATGTGATAGCCATTGGCGGTCCCGTGGTCCTGACAGGAACGGCCGTGGTGGGAGGGAGTGTTTTTACCTTAGGGGGAATTATTGTCAGGGGAAGAGGTGCTGAAGTGCACGGCAACCTCACCGAGATCAATACCGATGACATCTCCGCGGCGATCACAACAGCGTTAAGCGATGAATGGGAAGGCTGGTCATGGATTTTCGCCATTGTTTCCATATCCGTTTTCCTCGGCGTTCTAATGCTCACCATCCTCATAGTGTTCTTTATCCCCAGGCCGCTACGGGTCATATCTGAAACCATCAAGGAAAAACCGTTGAAGGTCATTGCACTGGGTATCGTGGGGCTGATCGCAGTTGTTCCGTTGGCGGTACTGCTGGCAATGTCAGTTGTGGGAATTGTGCTGATCCCCCTGGAAATCGCAGTCGTTCTGTGTGCTGTCCTTGTAGGTTTCGTTGCCGTATCGCACCTCGTGGGGAGGAATCTCTTGACGGTGTTGAAAAGGCATGATCAGAGCCTGATGCAGGAGACGGTCTGGGGCCTTATTGTCCTGTGGATTATCGGGTGGATACCCTATGTTGGCTGGATGATCAAAGTATCCGCCATTGTGCTGGGTCTGGGAGGGGTACTCCTCACGCGCTTCGGAACCAGCCAGCACATTTGAATAACCTGTATCTCCTTGGATATTGCAAAATCACCCGGGTTGTAATAGAAATCAACATGAACCGGGCAACTCCACTGAGAAAATAATGGAAGATAAGGGACAAGAAGAATATTTTCTTTATGGGAAGACTTTTTGGCACGGACGGCATACGCGGTATTGCGAATGAATATCCCATGACGGCGGAGATGGCTTTAAACATCGGCCGCGCTACCGCCCATCTCTTCAAGAGGGAAGGGCATATTCCCAAGATTATCGTGGGCAAGGACACCCGGATTTCCGGTTATATGTTTGAAAGCGCATTAGTTTCGGGTATCTGTTCCATGGGAGTGAATGCCATTATGGTAGGCGTTCTCCCTACCCCGGGCATTGCGTTTCTCACCAGCAGCATGAGAGCCGACGCCGGTATCGTCATCTCCGCGTCTCACAATCCTCTTCAGGACAACGGCATTAAAATATTCTCAGGCGAGGGTTTCAAACTCCCCGATGAAATGGAACTCGCCATCGAGGAATTCATCTTTAAAAATAACGCACAAAGAGTTCATCCCGCCCCGGGCGAACTGGGCAAGGTTTACCGTATGGACGATGCCAGGGGAAGATACACCGTATTTTTAAAACATACATTCCCCAAGGATTGTGATCTGGAGGGAGCGAAAATCGTCCTTGACTGTGCAAACGGCGCTACGTATCGAGTTGCACCGGAAACTTTTTTTGAACTGGGTGCAGAGGTGGTTACACTGTTTGACCACCCTGATGGGAAAAACATCAATGTGCAATGCGGGTCCCTCTATCCGGAAATACTGGCACAGGAGGTTGTGAAAAGAGGCGCGGACGTCGGTTTCGCTTTTGATGGTGATGGAGACCGTCTCATCGCCGTTGACGAGGAGGGGAATATTCTCACGGGAGATCAGGTTCTCGCCATCTGTGCGTACATGATGAAAAAAGAAGGAAAACTTACCAATAATTTAGTCGTCAGGACAGTGATGAGCAACACGGGACTCAGCGTCGCCTTCGAGAGGTTAGGCATTGACTCGGTGATAACAAAGGTGGGGGACAGATATGTCCTGGAAGAAATGCACGCACGGGGAGCCGTCATCGGCGGGGAAGACTCGGGACACCTGATATTTCTCCACCATCACACAACGGGAGATGGTATCATTACTGCCCTGCAGGTGCTGGCTGCCATACGCAGGGAGGGAAAGCCGTTGTCCGAACTCGCGAAGATTATGACGGTATTCCCGCAGGTCCTGATCAACGTGAATGTAAAAACGATGCCGGAGATTACAACAGTGCCGGAGATTATGGGGGCGATCAGGCTTGTCGAGGAATCATTGGGGGACAAGGGAAGGGTTTTAGTGCGTTATTCCGGAACACAGAATTTGTGCCGGATAATGGTGGAAGGTCCTACTCAGGATGAGACGGAGCGCTACTGCAGAACAATCGCCGAGGTGGTGGCAAAGAAGCTGGGTTGAAGAATACGACTTATAAATACTTTCTTCCTTGACATGAAAGAGCTATTTTTTTACAGTCTTTGTCGTTGGTTGGGGTATTCATTATTTTAATAGGGCTTCACAAAATAAGAAGGAGGTAGGTACGATGAGAAGGCATAAAGTAGTCTTACTTAGTATCATATGTATCATGGGGATTATTCTTTTTGGGGTGTCACCGGCCGCCGCCGTGAAGGTGGGTATTGTACTTCCCCTCACCGGTGCCGAGGCGAAGTTCGGTGAGATTGAGAAGAATTCCTTTGTGATGGCTGTAGAAGAGATCAACAAAAAAGGCGGCATAAAAGGGGAAAAGCTTGAGTTGATCATAGAGGATGATACGGGAAGGCCGGAGGTGGGACGTTCGGTCGCGGAGAAGCTGATCAACAAGGATAAGGTCGTGATGTTAGGCGGCGGATATTCCAGTTCCTGCACCTTTGCGGTAGCCGGTGTTGCTCAGCAAAACCGCATGCCGTTTCTCGTAAACACCGGTTCCGCCGATAAAATCACCACGTCGGGTTGGGATTATGTCTTCCGGTTGAATCCCCCTGTCAGTGAATATGCGGGGGCGATTGAATCACTTCTCTCTCAAGTAATAAAACCTAAGACGGTGGTCATTCTTCACGAGAATTCTCTCTTCGGGACATCAGGGGCCAAGTCCTTTGAGGAAACCTGCCAGAGACTGGGATTTCAGGTACTGCTCAAACAGGGATATGAGGCAGGTGGTATTGATTTCAAACCTGTTCTCATCAGGGTGAAACAGCTCAATCCGGACATTGTGTATATGATTTCATACATCATGGATGCCTCCCTGCTTATGAAACAGGCCAAAGAGCTGAAATTGACGCCGAAGATGTTCATCGGCGGGGCAGCCGGGTTCACCATGCCGGAGTTCAAGAAAAATGCAGGGATCGCCTCCGAAAAAGTAATCTCAGCGACCCTCTGGCATGAGGTTCTCCGCTATCCGGGAGCTATGGATTACTATAAGAGGTATGTAGCCAGATTCAAGTCGGAAACGGAGTATCATGGTGCAGAAGCCTATGCGGCGGCATATGTGATAGCGGATGTGCTCAAGAGAGCGAAATCATACAGCAGTGCCGATATCAAACAGGCGCTCTCGGAAACAAATATGATGACCGTCTTCGGACCGGTTAAGTTCATATCATATGACAAGTTTAAAAATCAGAACAAACTGCCCACCTACGTCGTTCAGTGGATTAACGGGAAACTGGAGTTGGTATGGCCTGCCAATCTTGCCACGAAAAAATTTGTGTATCCTGTTAATTGGCTGACAACCTGGAAGTATTAGCAAGGATTTGAGGAAGCACACTGCCCCCTCTTTCGGGCGGCAGTGTGCTTCCAAGAAATAGGTGTTTCGCTTCCTGAAGCACCTGTGGATTAATCGGAAAGGATCATCACATGGATGTCTTTATCCAAACATTAGTCGCGGGCGTTCTCATAGGGGGGATTTACAGTCTGATCGGAATCGGGATGACGCTGATTATGGGTGTCATGGGAATTATCAACCTGGCACACGGTCAGCAGATGATGGTGGCCATGTATATTACGTTTGTGCTTCATCATTTTTTTGAAATCGACCCGTATATTTCCCTTCTGGTTACCATGCCGGCATTGTTTCTCCTGGGAGTAATTTTACAGAAATTTTTCCTGAATCCTTTGATCAAGGTAGAATCCATCCTTCCGGAAAATCAGGTCCTCATGACCGTCGGCATTGGAATGGTTCTGACCGAAATCGCTAGGTTCGTTTTCACATCCGATTATAAAACTGTGGAAACTTCATACAGCTCTGCCGCATTCTTCATCGGAGAAATTTCGTTCAATCAGCCCATGTGTTTCGCCTTTATTATTGCCGTGGTATTTACCGTGATACTTTTCTGGTTCTTATTAAAAACGGATATGGGCCGTTCCATTCGCGCTACAGCCCAGGATAAGGATGCTGCTACATTGATGGGAGTGAACAGCGGCTTGATCACCATTATCACATTTGGCATCGGATCGGGTCTGGTAGCGGCGGCGGGAAGTCTGCTGATTCCCATCTTCTATCTTTTTCCGGATATCGGAGGACCGTTCACCCTGAAGGCATTTGTGATCACTATTCTGGGAGGCCTGGGGAGTACCGTGGGAGCGATAGTCGGCGGCATTGTCCTGGGTATTGCGGAATCGATGGGCGCAACATACATCGGCATGGGTTACAAGGAGATGGTCGGCTTCGTCATATTCGTGCTTGTTCTGGTGTTCCTGCCCGGCGGTTTGAAACGCCTGACGAAAGTGTAGAGGTGGATATGGGGAAAAATCTTGCATATATCATTCTGGGAGTGATTGCCGTCGTGTTCCCGCTCGTCGTTACTTCCGACTATTATCTGCATCTGGTCATCATAGCCCTCATGTGGGTCATTATAGGATCCGCGTGGAACCTTCTCGCAGGGTATACGGGTCAGGTATCTTTCGGTCACGCCATGTTTTTCGGGATAGGCGCTTACACAGCCGGTATCTTCGTGACGAAGCTGGAAATATCCGCCTGGTGGGGGATGGCGTTCGGTGGTGTTGTCGCCATGCTCATCGGTCTCTTTGTGGGCTGGGTCTGTTTCCGGCTGCGAGGACCTTACTTTGCCCTGGCCACCCTGGCGGGAGGAGAGATTTTCCGGCTCATCGCAACCAACTGGGAAGAATTAACGGACGGTATGGTGGGGATTCTCATCATTCAGACCTTCACGAGCAAACTCCCTTATTACTACATAGCACTGGCACTGGCTTTCCTCAGTATATATGTCATACACCTGGTGATGAAATCCAAATGGGGGTACTATTTCGTCTCCATCAGGGAGGATCAGGATGCGGCGGAATCTCTGGGGATAAACACGACTCTTTACAAGAATATATCTCTTTTAATAAGTTCTTTCTTTACGGGAATGGCAGGGGCATTCTATATGAACTATATGGCCTTCATCGATCCTCATGTCGTGTTCTCCCTCCATTACATATCCATCATGGCAATCCTGGTCGGGATCGTCGGCGGGGTCGCCACTATCATGGGACCCGCGGTAGGTGCGTTCATCATGGTCGGTCTCCAGGAGACGTTCAGAAGCGCCTTCTTCGGCCTCGCCCCGGCATGGACAAGCGAAGCCCACGCCCTTGTCTTTGGATTACTGGTTATATTCGTGATTCTCTTCCTGCCCAACGGTGTCGTGGGGGACTGGCAAAAAATAAGACGGAATGTATTCAGAATAGGAACGTCGAGCTCATAAAAACGATTTAGGAGAGAATGTATGGCACTCCTTGAAGTAAAAAATCTCACAAAGGTTTTCGGTGGTCTCAGGGCGGTAAGTGACGTCACCTTTCATGTGAATCAAGGGGAGATTATGGGCCTTATCGGTCCCAACGGATCGGGGAAGACAACGATCTTTAACTGTATCAACAACTACTACCCAATCACCTCCGGCGATGTAATCTTCAAAGGGAACAGCATAAAGGGGATGAAAACCCACACGATCTGTCACTTGGGAATCGGCAGGACGTTCCAGGTGGTCAAGCCCCTTTCCCGTATGACAGTCCTGGATAACGTAACGGCGTCTGCATTCTGCCGGATCAACATCATAAGAGACGCCCGGGAGGAAGCGCTCGGGATACTTGAATTCTGTGGACTCATTGACCAGAAAGACAAACTCGCAAAAAGCCTCCCCATCGGGGGAAGGAAGCGGCTGGAGATCGCCCGGGCGCTGGCCACAAAGCCGGAGCTCCTGCTTCTGGATGAAACGGCCGCGGGCTTGAACCCTTCGGAGTTAGACGAGGCGATCGAACTCATCAAAAAAATCAGGGATGGCGGTATCACCGTTCTGATCGTAGAGCACATCATGAAAGTCATCATGACGATATCGGATCGTATCCATGCAATTAATTTCGGGCAGACCATCGCTGAAGGCACACCTGAGGAAGTTGCCAACAATCCTGCGGTGATCGAAGCCTATCTGGGGGAAGCGTATGCTCAGTGTTAAAGGTATAGACGTATTTTACGGGGACCTTCAGGTTCTCTGGGATGTGACTTTTGAAGTAAACGACCAGGAGATTGTGGTGCTTGTCGGTGCAAACGGCGCGGGGAAATCAACAACCCTCCGTACCATATCCGCCCTCCTCACACCGAAAAAGGGATCGATAGAATTCAACGGCTCCCGTATCGATCATCTCCCCGCAAACAAAATCATTGAATATGGGATTGTCCATGTTCCCGAGGCGAGGCGTCTCTTTCCCGAGATGACTGTTGAGGAGAATCTGATTATGGGTTCTCTGTACGGGGAAGCCAGGCAGAAACGCTTCGAAACCATGGAATATGTCTATACCCTTTTTCCGAGGCTCAAAGAAAGAAAGAGACAGACCGCGGGGACTCTCTCCGGCGGCGAACAGCAGATGCTGGCAGTGGGGAGGGGACTGATGTCACTACCCAAGCTGATGATGCTGGATGAGCCTTCACTCGGACTTGCGCCGCTTCTGGTACAGGACATCTTCAATATGGTAAAGAGGATCAATGAAGCGGGTGTTACGGTTCTCCTGGTGGAACAGAATGTCAGACAGACCCTCGGTATGTGCAACCGGGCGTACGTCCTGGAGAACGGCCGTATCGTCCTGAGTGGTCCGGGATGTGATCTCCTGGAAAACGAGAAAGTGAAAGAGGCCTTCCTGGGAATCTGAAGGCTTTCGGTCTTGTCACTATTTTTTCTGGACGGGAAAAGTCAACCCACCCCCGAGCCATCCGATTATCGATACTATCAGTGCGAGAAAAATGGTTATCGAAAGATATACGGTCTTCGCCATTCCCTGCGAATCCAAGACCCCCGGTTCCACTATCTTCCAGAAGAGTAAGCAAGCGGATGCGATCAGAAGCAGGCAGGAAAGTGTTATTTTCAATGTCACCGGTCGCATGGGCCTTGCCATGTAGTTCAGCCACCATGTGAGCAATCCTGTTGCCATACCCACAGGCATAAATACGATTCCCCCCACCAGACAATGCAACGCAGTAGTTTCGAATGAACGCTCTCCTGTGATGAGATAGAGAATAGAAAAAAATGGAACAGAGAGCAGAAACACGATGGGAAAGTGAACCGACATGGGATGGGGATGCCGTTCCAGTATGGGAAAGCGCTCTATGAGAGATGAGAGGAATGTCGGTGCCGGCTTCTGCGGTTTTTTGCTCTCCTTCAGGACGCCCACCTGAGGGTATCTTTCAAAGACCTCCTCACCGTGAGGAGCGGCCTCAAAATCAATACTGAGATCCCTCCCCGCCTGGTGGCGGTTCATGTGGGTGCCTCCTTGCCAGAGAGCGCTGTCGCTCACATCAAAGACCTTTCCCTGATATACAATGTACACCGGGTTCCCGTCCTTCCCATCACATTTGCCCAGAGATTCCGCAGCAAACTCTTTCATTGTACACCTCAGTACTTTCAATAGAACAACAGGATTGCGTCCATAAAGAAAAAAAGCCAGCCGATTACTGTGGCAAGACCGACGTAAAAAAGAGGTTTCTTTTCAGACATACGTCGGATCTCCTCACGTAAGATCGGGGAGTATATGTTTCGTTGAGATTAAAAAAAAGGGCTAACTCCAGATAGCTAACCCTGAATTTTTTTGGTGGAGCTGACGAGGATCGAACTCGTGACCTCTTGAATGCCATTCAAGCGCTCTCCCAGCTGAGCTACAGCCCCGGTCGTGTGTAATCTTCAGGCGGTCGAAATAGCACGCCGTTTCGCGTCTTGTCAATACATTTTTCTTGACATTTAGGGGGCCCTTTTATAAGCACAGTCTGGGCCGGAGTGGTGAAACTGGTAGACGCAGGGGACTCAAAATCCCCCGCCCGCAAGGGCATCCCGGTTCGACCCCGGGCTCCGGCACCAAGGTGATAATAAAAGGGTTACACACCTGAAGAGAGGTTTGTGACCCTTTATTTGTTTAGGGGAAAATTCGGGAGATTGTGATGAAGATGTGGTAAAAAAAGAAGGGACATCAAGCAGAAAGAGAAAGAAGACACTTTTTAAGTGTCAACAATACATGTTTCCAGTATGCAGAAAATATTCCGGGAAACATTTCAGATGATAGGTGCATACATATTCGTGAAACGAGAGATTTTGATTTCGATATCATATATGAGATAGAGAACAAAGAGAGGAGTGCCATGAAGGCACCCCAGGTGATGAAAGAAGAAAGGGGCATGGAACATGGAGCGAATAAACATAGGGATCAGTTCATGTCTCCTCGGGAGAATGGTTCGTTATGA
Organism: Deltaproteobacteria bacterium; assembly: GCA_016874835.1. Taxonomy (GTDB): domain Bacteria; phylum Desulfobacterota; class Syntrophia; order Syntrophales; family UBA2185; genus VGTB01. Next base: position 15,815 of record VGTB01000048.1, read on the forward strand.
CGGGGGACACCAGCATGACCGCTACATAACCGATACCCTAGGAAAGTTTTTTGCGTGGGTACCGGTGTGCCCCGAGGTAGAATATGGCCTTCCTGTTCCGCGGGAGGCCATGCGACTCGTGGGCAGTCCAGAATCACCGCGTCTCATTACCAATCGGACGGGTATAGACCATACGGACGGCATGCTGAGATGGGCCGTCAAGAAGACAGAAGAGTTAGAGAAGGAGAGACTCTGTGGTTTTATTTTTAAGAGCAAGTCACCGAGCTCAGGTATGCGGAGTGTAAAGGTATATACAGATTCGGGAATGCCCAGCCAGAAAGGAGTCGGGATATTTGCAGGTGCTTTTATGACGCGCTTCCCCCTCGTGCCTGTTGAGGATGACGGGCGTCTCCATGATCCTGTGCTG
>VGTB01000049.1 GCA_016874835.1 Deltaproteobacteria bacterium
TGGAGGGGGCATTACTGACCTTTAAGAAAGGCACCGTCGTCGAAATAGAAGCAAGGGTGGGAAAAGATTTCGCCATCAAGCAACTTTCCATAGATGGAGGTTCCCGCAGACTCGGGGAGTTTGCCCTCACGGACAAGCGATTCTCCATGATTGACCGCTTCATGGCCGACACTCTGTTCGATGAGAATCACGGAGGAAAATTCGGGAATTGCCATATCGCTCTCGGTTCGTCTTATTCAGCCACCTACGACGGCAACCCGGCAAGACTCACGAAGCAAAGGAAAAAAGAGATGGGGTTTAATGACTCAGCCCTCCACTGGGACCTCGTCAATACGGAAGAGAAGACTGTCACAGCCCACCTCCTTTCCGGGAAGAACATCGTCATCTACGAAAACGGTATATTCACACACTGATTATCCTGCAAACGCCCGTTCACTATCTTCGTATGACCAACTTTTGCTCATCCCGGGGAACATACCACTTGATAAAATTGTGGCCGATTCCCAGAGGTGCAGGTTCGACACCACGAAACCGGGCATGAATGATGGGAAGCGCATCAGGTACATACAGGAACGCATATGGCTGCTCCTCCGCCAGTATTTCCTGTATCCTGTCGTAACATTTCTTCCTCCCTTTCTGGTCAAAGGTGCTTCTCCCCTGCTCTATCAGCCTGTCAACCTCTTCATTCCTGTAAGATATAAAATTGAGCTCCTGCGGTCCCGTTTTGCTCGAATGCCACACATCATAAATATCGGGATCCAGGGGTATGGACCAACCGAGAATTGTTGCATCAAAGCGCCGTTTATTAATAAAATCATTTACGAAAGCAGCCCACTCCAGAATCCTGATCTTCACCTTGATGCCAATATTTCCGAGGCGTCTCTGAATAATCTCAGCACACTTCGCACGGACTTCATTGCCCTGATTTGTAATTATTTCAAAAACGAAGGGGTGACCATCCTTATCCAGTACACCGTCCTCATCGGTATCTTTCCAGCCTGCGTCCGCTAAAAGCTCCCGCGCTTTCTGTGGATTGTACTCATACTTCTTCACCCCGGAGTTATAGGCCCAGGTACCGGGTTTGTACGGACCCGTCGTCGCCTCACCTAACCCCAGCAGAACACCCCGGATAATTTCTTCCTTGTTGATCCCGTAGGCAATTGCCTGCCGCACCCGTTTGTCGGAAAACAGCGGGTTCTGGAGGTTGTACCCCAAGTACGTGTAGGAAAAGGAAAGGTAACGATACTTGTTGAAGTTTCTGCGGAATATATTACTCTCCGTCTGTCTCATGTACTGAATAGGGGTGAGATTCATCCTGTCAATGCCGTTCGCCCGCAATTCCAGGAACATCGTCGCCATATCAGGTATGATGCGCAGGATATACCCGTCAATGTAAGGTCTTTCTTCGAAGTAGTCCGGATTGGAAATGAGGACGATCTTTTGACCGGGGACCCACTCTCTGAATAGATACGGCCCGGTCCCTACAGGATGACGTGCCAAAGGAGATGTCGTAATATCTTTTCCCTCCAGTAAATGTTTGGGCAGAATAGAGACCGCCCAGCTCATGAGGGCGGGTGCAAAAGGTTTATCGTACGTTACACGGAAGGTATGATCATCGAGCACCTCTGCTTTTTTGACCTTGAGAAAGTCACCCGCGTAGGCAGTGGGAGTCCTGGGGTCTATGGTTACCTGATACGTATACAATACATCCCGGGCTGTGAAGGGATGCCCATCATGCCATTTGACACCTTTCCGCAGATGGAAGGTGATCACGAGTCCCCCTCTGGACACATCCCAGGATTCTGCCAGGTCGCCCACGATATTGAGGTTTTTGTCATACTTGACGAGCCCGTTGTACACCAGAGAAGCAATGCCATGGGATGTACTGTCAGAAGAGAGGATGGGTATCAGATTGCTGGCGTCTCCTATGGAACCTTCTACAATAATGTCCCCATAAGCCGGCACGGTGTCTGACACACTTCCGGCGGGATGACTCTGCTCCCTCTGACCACACCCCTGCATCACCAGAATATTCACAACGACGAAGAAGATTAAAAAAATAGACGCACAATTCTTCATGGCAGACACGTTACTGGATGCAGGATACTTTTTCAATGAAATTCTCGCTTTATTCTTGACACGTGTGCACCAGTTTCCTATACTTCGTTCTAACTCAATATAACTCTCGTAAAATCAACTATCTCAAGACACCTTTAAGCGAATTTCCGATGCCCATTCGAAATTTCAGAGAAAACAAATTACCCCGATTAAAACTGAAGATGGAAAGTCTTCAACTGGGGCTGGCCGGCGTGTGGGATATCCTGCGGGACGCCATTAAGAATTACCAGTTCAACGGCAATGTCAACCAGGCGGCAGCAATATCACTCTACGCAATTCTGTCGTTCATTCCTCTTTTTATTCTTACGATGATCGTCGTTGGCCATGCGTTTGGTTCGCACGCTAAGCTACAAACTGAGATGATCGAAGCCATCCGGGGCTTTCACCCCTACTTCTCAGAATCACTCCTGGCCCAGCTGGGCCAGATTGAGCAGAAAAAAAGGGTCTTAGGGTGGCTCGGTATCATCACTCTGGTCTGGTTTTCCGCAATGATATTTAACGCGATTGAGACAGCAATGAAAATAATCTTCCGCTCCGGGAAAAACCGAAACTATGTTGTTTCCAAGCTCCTTGCGATCTCCATGATCCCCATGGGCTGGACCGTAGGTATTGCGAGTGTCGGGCTTACCTATATCTCAACGATGCTGGCGAAGCAACCTCTGCTCACAAAGGGAGAATATGCAATTCTCCCCCTCCTCCACGGAGCTATGTTCCGCTATGTACTTCCCTATCTCGTGATGGTCGTATTCTTTACCATTGTTTACAAAGTAATTCCCACCGTGAAGGTCGGATTGGGAAGTGCCATCACCGCAGCGGTTATTTTTTCTGCCCTCATGGAAATCGCCAAGCATTTTTTCACATGGTACGTATCAAACTATACCAGATACAATGTCATTTTCGGATCTCTTGAGACAGTGGTTATTCTTGTGATCTGGGTCTTCTACGTTGCTCTCATCCTTCTCTTCTGCGCAGAGCTCATTTCCTCCTACCAGAGGAGAAATTTAATCCTCCTGGAAAAGGCATTTCTCAAAACAAAGAAGAGATTCATGAAAACCGATGATCGTCTGTTCAAAAAATTCGGACGCATGTATGCAAAAGGTACCTACATCTTCAAGGAGGGAGATACCGGTCAGGAGATGTATTACGTCCTGTTGGGAAACGTGCGGGTGGAAAAGAGTGCCGGACAGGTCAAGAAGGTGCTCGCAGAGATGGGACCGGGAGATTACTTTGGTGAGATGGCGGCGTTGATTGATGCCCCCCGCACCGCCTCTGCGCTGGCCACGGAAGACAGCAACATAGCCGTCGTTGAGGGAAGCACTTTCCGAAATCTATTGAGAGAAAGCGGGGATGTGTCCGTTTTCATGCTCAAAGAATTTTCCAATAGAATCAAGCATACCAATGCCTCTCTTGAGGAACTTACCCGGTCCTGGATAAAACTTACCACCATCCTGTATTTTCTCAAAGAGCGGCCTGTCAAGACTATTCAGAGTTCCCTGGAGGACCTTGCCAGGTATACCAGAAAAGAACCCGGCGAAATCCGAGAGGTGCTCAAGGATCTCATCGATCAGGGAATCCTGATAATCCGCGACGGTCACATAACGGATTTCGTGAGGGAAAAAGCATGGGATTTGTTGAACAGAGAGGGTTTTTTCCCTGAGAGAAGATCGAGAAGGCGCGAAGTAAATATCCATATATAATCAACACCAAAGACTTGTTGTATCTATTGAGAGGATAGAGTAAAATACACAACCGTTACATCTACGGATTGGTTTGTATGACATTATGCCCTCACAAAAGTTCCGGAAATGAACTGACGGGAGGGAGGAGAGATGTGATGCTTCCCAACAGGCATGATCTCATCCTGAGGCAATCACATGATAAGCATCTCGAAACTATATTGCGGTGCGTCCGAACCACTGGACATGCTTCGCTACGGGAGCGAGAAACACAAACGTCCCGTGATCGTCTGGAACACGACAAGGCGGTGTAATCTTAAATGTATACACTGTTATTCAAACTCTCATAATATCAGATACAGTGATGAATTGACCACAGAGGAGGCAAAACACCTTATTGCCGATTTAGCCGCCTTCAGGTCTCCCGTGATCCTCTTTTCCGGCGGTGAACCCATGCTGAGGGAAGATCTTCCCGAACTCGTACAGCTCGCCGTGGATCACGGCATGCGCGCCGTAATTTCAACCAACGGAACCCTGCTCACGAAAGAGAAGGTGGATTCGTTTAAGAAAATCGGTGTTTCATATGTGGGTGTAAGCCTCGATGGCATAAAGGCTACTCATGATATGTTTCGTGGCGTGAAAGGGACTTTTGACAGCACCCTCCAGGGAATCAGGAATTGCAGGGATGCGGGATTGAAAGTTGGAGTCCGCTTCACCATGAACAGGAAGAATAGCTCCGATATCCCCGCCATGTTCGAACTTATCGAGAAAGAAGAGATACCCCGTGCGTGCTTCTATCACCTGGTGTATTCCGGTCGCGGATCAAAATTGATCGATGAAGACCTTTCACACGAGGAAGCGAGAGGCGTTATTGACATGATCATGGACAGAACCCGCGACCTTTTTGAAAGAGGAAACCCAAAAGAGATACTTACCGTGGACAACCACGCCGATGGACCGTATATCTATATGCGTCTGTGCAGAGAAGACCCTGCGCGCGCCCGGGAGGTACTTTCTCTTCTGCTTGCCAATGAAGGAAACAGTTCCGGAAGCGGAATAGGGTGTGTGAGCTGGAACGGTGAAGTGCATCCGGACCAGTTCTGGAGAAATATTTCGTTCGGTAATATAAAAAATCGTCCTTTCAGTGAAATATGGGTGGACACATCAAACGAACTCATGGCGCAGCTGAAGAACAAAAAACTTTTTATCAAAGGGAGATGCGCGACCTGCCGGTGGCTTGACATGTGCGGGGGCAATTTCCGGGCCAGAGCGGAGGCGGTCGCAGGAGAGATATGGGCACCCGATCCGGCATGTTACCTCACAGAGGAAGAAATCGCACGATGAATATCATACAGATTTCTCCACATGAGAGATCGGTGACAAGAACGATGGGGTCTTACTATTAATTCTAAGGAGGAATAAAATGGATAAAGAACAGTTAAAAAGTAACATTGAATTAGTGCAGCAGTTGAAGAATCTACCCACTTTACAATTCTTCGGGAAAGAGGATCTCAAGAAAATCCTCCATTTCAGTAAGGTAAAAAAATACAAGCCGGGGGAATTTATCATCGAAGAGGGCGCCACCGATAAGTGTGTGTATATTCTCATATCGGGAAAGGTAAGGGTGATAAAGCTCGGTGAAGACATCGATTTCCTTCAGCGCACCGGTGACATCTTCGGTGAAATGTGCATCATAGATGGCGGTCCGCGGTCAGCTTCCATTGCTGCTGTCGACGAAGTCACCTGTCTGGCAACTGATGTCTCCTTTATAGACGATCTTGCAGCGGACGACCAGATCGCATTCTGTGCGATATTTTACCAGATCGTCGCCGAAGTACTGGCGCGCCGTCTGAGGGAAACAAGCGAGGAACTTGTTCAGGAACAGGTAATGAAAGAGATCCTGTCCAACCGCCTGAAAGATGTGAATGATGAACTCTCCAAGGCAAAAGAGGAAATTGCACGACTTAAAAAAGTGAAATGAATACCTTTTCTTCTTGACAGAAAATGATAAAAGTTTATAGTAAGCGGTAATTCCTATAAGAATCACATTACATCTACCATAAAAGAGTGTGCATCAATGGATCGAAAAACATACGCCAGAGAATGGTTCATGGAGGGAAGCCGTTACGATCGCCTTGATCCGCAATCAGACAAGGCGATAGAAGCCTATAAGAAAAGTATCATCCTTGATCCCACATTCACGGCTGCATATGTCAATTTGGGATTTATCTATCTCCAGAGAGAGGATTACGATTGGGCGCTGATATGCTTCCAGCGAGTAGTAGAACTCGAACCGAATAATCCGGAAACGTACAATAACTTAGGCTACGTCTATGAAAAAATGGACCGGCTCGGCAGTGCCCGGCAGATGTATGAACGGGCATTGAAATTGAACCCCGGCAATGTTGAAGCCATCTTTAATATAGGACACCTGTCGGAATTGGAAGGCGATTATCATAACGCAGTCCAACAATACAAAAAGGCTATAGAAGTAGACCCCAATTCCGTTACCCCCAGATTCTTTCTGGCCCTGCTTCATGACCGTCATGACATGTTTGATGAGGCGATACAGGAGTATCATGCTATCCTGGATAAAAATCCTACCCACGTAAAATCCCTCTTTAATCTGGGGAATCTCCATGTTCAGCTGGGGGATTACAAAAAGGCAATTACTTTTTTTGAACGTGTGTTGGCATTTGAACCTGAAAACGCCGATGCATGGAACAACCTGGGGGCCATATATGAAGCCAAGGAACAGTGGGAAGATGCGGTCACAGCCTACGAGAAATCCCTCGCATTAAATCCCTTCCAGGAGGAAGCCAACGTCAATCTTGCCCAGATCCATTATCGTCAGTATACGTCCAAGCCCGAAAGTTCAATGAAGGACAAAATTATCCGTAGGCTTCATTTCGTCCTGTCTCTTAACCCGCAGAAGAAAAAAGCCCAAAAGCTCCTGGAAGAATTGACACAGGAAAAGGGAAAGAAAAAGACCAAGTAAGAAGAAAAGTCTAAGAACACCTTCGCAGGTTCTCGCCTATCCTACCTGAGCTTTGACACAACAAATTCCCGGATATCGCTCCATACGGTTATTGGATCAACTGACGGAGATGCCGTAAGTTCCGGATTTTTCTTCAAAATCTGCGCTGCAAGAGCACCGGCTACCTTCATGCGATGTTCCGGAGTAGCAGACTGCGCCTGCTCTATCAGGTGGAACGGAATCTGGACGGAGACACGGACCCCGTTAATTTCCCATTCTTCTGATAACTCTTTTTTCACCAGATGTTCTTCCTCGGCCGGTTTCGTCGGTGCCGCAACGGCAGCTTCCTTTGCACGGAGTTTGGGGGCAGCATCAGTTACCATGGCCTCCGCAGGCGGTCCAGTGACCACCGCAACAGGTTCAGGTGGTTTCCCCACCTCAGCGACCGAAGGAATCGGAGCAGCGACTTCCGGCTTCACCTCGGGCTTTTGTGCCGTTACCTCGTGAACTTCACCCGACCGACGGCGATCTTCAAAGACTTCAACCGAAATTACCTTGGCCTCAGGAGGAGCTTCCTTCTCCTTAGGTGGTTCCTCTACCGCTTTGGTCTCCATCCTCTTTCTCGGTTTTCTCTTCTGCACAGCCGGTCCCGCGAGATTCCGGAAGCGCTCACCAATCTGATACACTACATTACCTGTAACGTCATTGAGCTGATTCGTTTCTCCTGCTTTTAACGATAATTTACAGACTTTATTTATCAGACGCGGAACGCCTTGTTCCGAATACTCCCAGAGAAAGCCATATGTGTCATCGGTGAAAATTTTCCTCGATCCCCCCGCGAGTTTCAGACGTGTTTCAACGTACCCTTTTACCAGGTCTTCGTTTTCTATCTTATCTATCCTGCTGAACGTTCCGATACGCTGTAAAAGGTTCGCACGCTTCGGATGTTCAAGACGCCTCGCCAGTTCAAGCTGCCCGGCAAGCACAATGGTAAACAGATTTCTCTGGTCGTCCTGCATGTTGGTGAGCAATCTCAGGCTCTCTAAATTGGCCGGCGACATGGCGTTCGCTTCATCGACGAAGATCAGAGCTTTCTTCCCCTCGTCCATGGTTTCAAAGAGGAGTTTATTAAACATTTCCAATAAATTTATTTTTCTTCTCTCTTCACATTGCGTTCCCGTAAGCTGACCAATAATCTCCCGCAGAAGTTCAATGAATGACATATCCGGATTGGTAATAAGTGCAATTTTATATTTTTCATGATTCAGAGAATCGATTATGATCCGTAGAGAGAGCGTTTTGCCCAAACCTACATCACCAACAATAACCGCGATGCACTCATTGCCTTCTTCGATGGCAAACAGGGTTTCCGCGATGGCATTTTCCATGGACGCATGAGAATCTGCATACATCGTGGGATCAGGTACGTTATCAAAAGGCGGCTTTTTCAGACCCCAATATTCATAGTACATCATTTTCAGTATCCTCCTCAGGGCCCAATACGACCCCGCAAAAAGTGGTGATTCTATACTTCAGAGGTTTTAAAAATCTCCTCACTCTTGGAAAGATAATCGAGAATATCCTCCAGTAAAAAACGCCTCAGCCTTCCGATCTTGTAACTTTTTATTTTGCCCGACTTTACGAGATTCATCAGGAGGCTGCTGCTGATTTGTAACATCTGGCATACATGCTGCGATTTAAGCATCTTTACGGTATCAACTTTCTTGAATTGAAAATTGAAAACGATTTGCCCATCCGGACTTTTTTGGACATCAAGGGAAACGCCACTTGACTTTCCGTCCAGGAAATACTTCACATATTGACTGGCCTTTACAAGATTGTACTGCTCCGGAGTAAGGTTGATAGAAACAGCATGAGCATCGGCTTCCTCTGATTCTTCACTGGCATCTTCCTTGGTTGGAAACCTTCTAAGCACATGGGCGGGAATTTCCGTCAGTTCCTGCGACTGAAACAACCTGGCGCTGTCCTCTAAAGGCTGGTCTTTACCCGGCTCCTGAGTGCTCTTCTTTCTCCTCTTGACGATAGAAATCTTCTCCATAAACCTTCCCCTCATGGGAAATGAAAATAGTGCTCCATCGCTCCGTCAGCAGGTGATGGGGTACCGTTCAGTATTAATAGTAATCATAATGTGTTATTTTAATAAACAGTTTTATATAAATCAATCTAAAAGTTTATGCCCCGTATCCCCTCTTTCCTCTCTCAAATTCCTTCCTCCATTGTCTGTGCAGAATGAACAGGGGCGCATGATTAGAGGTAAAGAGCGGCGGGGATTGTCTCACAATGGGAGCAATTGTGGGATGTTTCCTGAATTCCCCGTTCAGAAACTTGCGGACGAGATGCCGTTCCCACCCTTTGGGATGTTTAAAACTTCTGTAAAGGGTCAAATCGCCCTCATAAAAATTACCTCTCTCAAGTTCCTTGCCCTCGGGGCTGTTCGCCGGCAGATTAAATATGGCGAGATTCAGAAAATCTATCTGACTGGCATGTTTAACAGTAAAATCAAGAGTTTTTCGTGCCTCTTCAATCGTTTCTGATGGTGTTCCAAAAATCAAATAGACATAGGTTGCGATACCCGCCGCCTTCAAAGTATTTAACACATTAGATGCGGTTCCCAGATCAAAACCCTTCCCCATCGCATCGAGCACTCTCTGATCTCCTGATTCCACACCTAATTGCAGCATCACACATCCTGATCTTCTCAGAGCCATACAGAATTGAAGGTCAGCGAGAAGAGGGGATATCCGGGCAAACCCATACCATGGCACACCTGGAGAACGAACTGTAAGGGCTTCCAGAAGTGCAGGACTGATCGCATTATCCAGCAGATGAATAAGAAGGGGTTCATATTTTGCGACGAGAGTGTCAAGATCAGAAAGAACCCGGTTTACGTTTACAGGTCTGTAGGGATTCCCCTCTGCCCTTTCAGGACAGAAAGAACACCGGTTCCAATAGCAGCCGCTCGATGCGCTATACGGCAGAATCGGCCCCGGTGAGAGATAAGATCCCTGGGTCAGAAGAGAATAGTCAGGTATCGCATGATCTTCTCCACGATGAATACCGCACATCGACAGGAGCGTATCTTCTCCCGGACCCGCCACCATTTCATCAATGAAACCCTGAAACGGATTTGTCCACCCGGGGCGGCTTATCCAGGAGGTAACCAGACCACCTCCCAAAACAATCTTCACGCCGGGATATTCCCGCTTTACCATCCCGACCATGGAAAAAGTACACATGGCCTGACTCAGATAATTCAAGGAAAATCCTAAAACCGCAGGTTGTTCCCGTTCCAAGAGGAAAAATAACCTCTTTTTAAAATACGGGTAAAACGGATTGCGTTCAGGCATTTCAGATATTCTTATCAGATCGGCACTCTTCACCGGCGAGTATCCCCTGTCAAGGTAATTGGAAAGATTCAGACGAATGTTCCGAAGAGGAGATGACATCTCAAGGACATGATTCACATCAATCACTGCCTGTTTATAAAAATTCACATCCCCATAGGTGCTCCACGAGGTGAGGGCGGTTATGTTATTTTGAAGGTGACGGCGCGCCCGCATGGTCCACCTATCCGGTGGATCGCCCGCCACATTTCCACCCCTCGACAAAGATTCAGAAAAAGGAGAAACTGCCTGCGAGTGCAAGATGCTTGCAATGCCTTCACTATTGGCATCCACGACGGTGCATCTCACGTTATGATGATTCATGACACCCGCCAGTTTTGCGATTCCTGCGGGTGGCTGGCAGGGTTTGACAACAGGGGGATGGATGAGAATCATGATAATTGGTTTATCGCAGGATCTCGAAGTAACGGCATTTCACACTGCAATGCAATTTCTACCCATGTCTTTTGCCCGATACAATGCCTTATCCGCGGCGTCGATGAGCATTTCGGGAGTTTGACCGGTTTGCATCTCGGCAACGCCAACAGAGATGGTCGGATGTGGGATATTCCTCCCATCAGGCATGGCAGGAATTCTCTCCATGACTCCTCTATGCAGGCGCTCCGCAACCATCTTCGCCACAGTGATGTCAAGATCGGGAAGAAGCACAATAAATTCATCTCCACCGTAACGGGCGATAATCTCAGTGGGACGAAGGAGATCACTGATTGTTCGTGCGACGGAATAGAGAACATGATCTCCGTAGAGGTGGCCAAAGTGGTCGTTGAACTCTTTAAAATGGTCAATATCAATCATGATAAGGGAAAGGGGTTTGTTGTCTGTTGATGATCGCGCGCATAGACGTTTAAGCATGTTGTCAAGCCAGTGTCTGTTATGCAGACCTGTGAGAGCATCTACACTGCCGTATTGTTCGTACTGATCCCCTATCTCAGCATACGAGGCGATGACGGCATCGGTGTGGCGCAGCCTTTTTACAAGAATGAACAGCAGGTTGCACGCCGCGTCGTGGGATGACTGAACTAAAGACCACAAAATGTCTTCATCCATGGCAAGAATCTTACATGGCTTGTTTGCCACGACAAAGGCGGAAGTCATCTGGTGGTCTATGGTCGACATTTCTCCCACACTTTCACCGGGATCAAGTAGGGCAATAGGGTCTGTATCAATGGAATGCAAGTGTACTCGCAGCTGGCCGCTCAGGAGAAGATATACTGTGCGGTTTGATCGGGCAGGGGATAGGAGAATTTCTTCCGGTTGTAGATCCTGTATAGTGCAGAGATCCAACAGTCCCTTCACAGATTCGCGATTGACACCCTTGAGAAGGTGAATATACCCTAAATCCATCTCGTCAATATACATGTTTTGATCACTCATCGGGCACCTCCGAAAATCTCAAGGAGCGTGGTTTTGATAGTCTGTCAGGAAAACATACACTATATGATTATATACTTCGTCGTGCTTCGTTTTCAGGGCAATGTACACAAGGGCATTCAGAATTCTTGCGAAGTGGTCAATCCCGATTGAAGCTCATATAAATAATACAACCTCCCGTGTCAAGGAGACTTTTGTGTTGAGACACATGTCCGCTGCCGACACATGCGTATTATATATATTCCCTGCTTCATATAATAGCGAAGCCGCCGCTCACACCAGAAAAAGAGGGTGTAGCGGCGGCTTCTCACTAATCGCCACTTTATAAATGTTCAAAGAGTTACTCAACCTTTACAGGAACCCCTTTTCCTTTCGACTTCGCTTCTTCCGTCTTGGGTAACCTGATACTGAGAAGACCCTTCTTGAAAGTGGCATTGACCTTCTTCGTGTCAATGCCCTGAGGCAGAGGAATCACACGGTTAAAGGAACCATACGTTCTCTCCATACGATAATAATCCTTCCCCTTATCCTCTTTTTCCTCTTTTTTCTCCCCTTTCAATGTCAGGGCGTTGTCCGTAAGGAGAAAAAGCTCTCATGCGCTCACTCATCGTGCCGAAAGGCGCAATATCAAAGCCCCGGGAAAAATCCTCGAACAAGCGATTCATCTCTCTCTGAAGACCGTAGAAAGGATGTGCCTCTTCATATCTCACGGGGACATCTCTTTCCCTCCAGATCGAGGGCAACAATTTTTTAAAAGGCATACTCAATACCCCCTTTCCTTGTTTTTATCCTGTTTTTATGGAAATCTTTTTTGCTTTCACAGGCTCAGCCTTGGGAAGTGTGACACGCAACACCCCCTGGCTGACCGACGCTTCAATCTTCTCACGATCCACTTCATCGGAGATTGTAAAGGCGCGTTGGTAATCACCTGAATCGTATTCATAATACGCGATGCTGTGATCTTTGTATGTGTCGGGCTCAACAGCTCCCGTAATAGTGAGAACATTTTTTTCAAGTGTAATATCCACGGATTTTTCGTCAACACCCGGCATATCAGCGACCAGCACAATCGCATCCTTTGTCTCATATATATCTGTCTTGGGCACATAGACCCTTCTGTTTCTTGTCCTTTCGGTTTCAACCGAACCGCGGGTTTCTTTCCTTTGCAGTTCTTTTTTCTCGTCTGCCATAAAATCATCAACCTCCTTTCTCACTCAGATTTTATCGAGATCTTCTTCGGTTTCGCTTCTTCCGACCTTGGAAGTGTGATACGGAGAACACCTTTCTCATACTTCGCGTCTACTTTAGATACATCGACCTCGAAGGGAATCTGCAGGGTTCGCGTATAACTGCCATAACTCCTTTCCTGACGGTGATAGGTCTCGCCTTCCTTCAGTACATCCTTTTCACGAGATCCACTCAGGGTGAGGGTATCAGCCACAACAGAAATATCAATTTTCTTCGGATCGACCCCCGGTAACTCAGCGGTAACAATTGCATCGGCTTTACCCACCCATACATTGATCGCTGGAAATTCATGACCGTGTGCAGGGATATATCCTGAAAAGAGCCGATTCATTTCACTCTGCAAGCGCTGCATCTCCGCTCCCAGATCAATCATTCTCCCAAATCTCCAAAATCTTGGACCAAACATGTTTCTCGCCTCCTTTTCTTTGTTATTCTCTCAACGTCTCATCTCAATCTATCATTATGATTGCGAGGGCATGCCCGTTTTCATGCTCACATCAAACTGCATATAACCTTATGATATTATGCACTTACAAGATTCGCTGTTAATATAGTCATGAAACTTATGTTGTCAAGCGCTCACTCCGACGGGAATTACCGTTTCATGTTACCGGCTCACAAAACTCGAGTTTGTCCTTTCCGGGAATGATGCAATCACAAAGAGAAAGGCGGGAATGCGGGGTGAAGAGTCAATCAGAAGGGGACGGCGCTGTCAACTTTATTGAACACATCAATCATCACCCGATGAATCTTTCCATTCGTAGCCAGTACATGCGGTGATTCAAGGTGAAATGGACACCCGTAAAGATCAGTAACAGTCCCTCCGGCTTCGTTGATCAGGAGCCATCCGGCTGCTGTGTCCCAGGGATTGAGTTTCAGTTCCCAGAAGCCGTCAAAACGGCCTGCCGCCACATACGCCATATCAAGAGATGCCGAACCAGCCCGGCGAATCGCCTGGGCACACATCGCCATTCCGTTAAAGTAATTCATATTATTATTTTTGTCATCTCTGATGTCATAGGGAAATCCTGTCGCAAGCAGACTCCGTCGAAGATCAGCGGTATCCGACACAGAGATGTTCCTACCGTTTAAAAAAGCTCCTCCTCCCTGTTGCGCCACAAACATTTCGTCCAGCATGGGATTGTAAATTGCAGCAAGACAGATTTCCCTCTCTTTCTCAAGAGCAATGGATACGCAAAAAACAGGATAGCCGTGAGCATAGTTCGTCGTCCCGTCCAACGGGTCAATGATCCATCGGAAATCGGACCCTCTGTCCTTCCCGGGAGATTCCTCTGACAAAATGTCATGGTGAGGATATTGCCGCTGAATTCTGGAGATAATTAATTCCTCCGATATGCGATCGGCTTCTGTAACAATATTGATCTCACCCTTGTAATCTATCAGATGTTTGTCGTTGAGACTTTTTTTGAGAAACAGGCCGGCATCCTTTGCCACGGATACCATGAATTCCCGATATTCATCCATACCACACGTCTCCGGAAGAACGGTTTGGGAGAAACACCTCTCTGCGGGCTTCCCATATTCCCATTGACAGGGGAAAAAACGAGAGGTTTATATCAGGTTTCTCCCTTTTATGAAAGAAATGATCTTTCTATTGCGTGACTCCGAAATTGATGCTAAGTATGCATACGTTTTCCGGAACTTACGTCTTTCACAAATGCGATCCGGAAACATTGTTTCACTGATGCGTCTCCAGTGGTTGAAGGAATGAAAAATATCGAGACACCTGAAAAACACGACATGGAAATGAATATAGAAGAGCCCAATCTGAAATCAATCAGAGAATCCAAGGGACTGACGTTAAAGGAAATATTCCAGCACACTCGAATAAGTGTCACCAACCTTGAGGCGATCGAAAACAGCCAATACCACCTGCTGCCACCACCGGTTTTCACAAAATCTTTCATGAGAACATACGCAAAATTCCTGAATATCGATGACAAAATTCTCTTATCCCGCTACGATCGATACCTGGAAACATTGAAAGAAAAACACTATGACGCAGACATTAAAAAAACACCTAAGTTTTCCGGAATTCACTATAAAATTTTTGCATGGATCTTCTTCCTCCTGGTTATCATCAGCCTCGTCACATTTTCTCTCTCATCGTATCAGGCCAGTGTTGACACTGTCAAAAACCAGATAGTACAATCCCCACCACCCACAGCGGATGTGAAACCTTCCCCTGCCCCGGATGCCAAAACGGAAATGACCACGGGTGCCCCGACAACCCCACCTGCGGCACCTCTGTCAAAAAAAACCCAGCCCCCTGTCGCTACGAAGAAAGTTCAAACCGCATCCAAACGGGATCACACCGCAGACGTCACACAGAGTACGGCGAAACAGGAGGAACTGACGCAAGAGGAAACGCACGCCGATTCATATGACGTAATCATGGAAGCAAGAGAGCTGACGTGGTTACGCATCACCGCAGATCACAATCCTCCACAGGAGATCCTCTTAAAACCAGGCGAAACAATTAAGAAATCAGGGTCAAAATTTACTATTGATGTAGGGAACGCCGGTGGCATTGATATACAGTTTGATGGTAAATCTCTGGGGATCCTGGGAAGACATGGACAGGTTGTACATTTGAAACTTCCTTAAGATGTTAACACATACAGTCAAGATGTGTTTGACAAAGCAGAACCGATACTTTAAAGTAGAGAAAAGCGCTGTAAAGGGAAAGCCTTGCAAAAGCTTACGATATCAACTCACGCAATTCGTCAATTCGCTGCTCATAATTTTTGCAAGAGGCGCATAACAACTATAGAAAAAGAGGTCATGGAAACATGTTTGGAATAGGCATGCCTGAATTAATTATCATACTTGTCATTGTGCTGATCATCTTCGGTGCCGGGAAACTTCCGGAAATCGGAGGAGCTATTGGAAAGGGCATCAGAAACTTCAAGAAGGCGACGCGCGAACCGGAGGAAATCGACGCTACGCCCGATTCCAAGAAAATCGATGAAAAGAAATAAATGTTAGCCCCATTCAAAAGGGAACATCATCGTCAGGTATCTGCTCTGACCCGGAATAAGTCGGTGTGTGATCGTCGAGCCCCGCATCCTGGGTTTTCACTTGCCCTTTCGAATCAAGCATCTGCATATTGGCGGCAACAATCTCCGTCGTAGAACGTTTCACACCGTCCTTGTCTTCCCATGATCGCGTCTGTATCCTGCCCTCG
>VGTB01000050.1 GCA_016874835.1 Deltaproteobacteria bacterium
GTAGAAAGGGAATACACCGGTGGATGGAGTTTTTACCCTCCTTCTCCATCCACCGACCCCTCTTCCATATGATCTCACAGGAGGTTGCATGAAAGCAAAAGACATCATGATCCCTTATCAAGTGGACGTCCACCAACGTCCTCGATCTTACCCAGAGAAACCTGTTCGGGACAAGAGTGTTTGTCATTGGGATGGCTATCGACGCACCTGCAAATGCCGTTGCCGTCGGTATGGCGGAAAAAATGGGGCATAACTGGAGAAACGCTATGCCATGAAGGCCCTTTTTCTTCATGTTTCTCAAATTCTTCTTGACGATTACAGAAGAAAAATGAACTTTCCTTTGATGAAATAAAGTATTATAATTAAAAAAAGTTTTAACAACGGTCTTACTTTTTCACGAAAGGGGGCATATTATGAAAGGCATAATGGTTTTTACCGGGACAGGCCCGCTTCTGTTTTTGATCTCTTATCCTACGATAATGGATCCTAATTTCATCAAAAAAATGAAGGAAAAGGGGATCAAAAAATTCATCGCGTGCGAAATTCCTATCGATCAATGTGAAAACCTTTATGGTTCCAATTACTATGACATCGTTCGTGATCTTCGAGATGTCAATGATATGAGGGTCTTAGATTATGATGGTCACCGTATTTTGAACAACTTTTCTTTGAAAAGGATGGGATTCCCCTACATCTATGAAGAAGAGTAATAACCCGGTAATTTATCAACTCAACGATGGAATTAAAATCAAATAAGAGGGGGGGGATAAAATATGATACGAGTTATGATTGAAAGACATTGCCAACCCGGCAAAGAAAAGCAGCTCCGGGACCTGTTGCTGGAACTGAGATCGGCCGGGATGCGACAGTACGGGTACATCTCCGGTGAAACGCTTCGTGAAGCAGAGAATCCTTCCGTCTTCATGGTCATCAGCACCTGGATCACCCTTGAGGCCTGGAAAGCATGGCAGACCGCCCGGCAGCGCCTGTTGATAGAGGAGATGATGGATTCTTTGCTCACAGCTCCGAGGAACGTTCGCGTTTTCGTTGAGGATTATGAAGTTTGATCAGCGAACGTATTCGCCGTATTACAACATCGCACGCGGCATCATGACATAAGTATGTACCACAAGAAAAGGAGGGATTGTTATGTCAGTATACAGTATTATTGAAATCGTAGGAACAAGTCCCACTTCCTGGGAAGATGCGACCCGGAGTGCGTTGATAACCGCTTCAAAGACACTTGACGATCTGAGAATAGCAGAGGTCGTGAAACAGGATGTGACGATAGAAAATGGGAGAATATCATCCTTCAGGGTCAGGCTCAATATCTCATTCAAGTATCGTGAACGTGCCTGAACAGAGACTATTTACCGAGGAATCATTCCCAGACGGGAAGTAAAAACCCCCTTGGGGTGATAGAATTATCTCTATGAATTGTTAACGATCTAAGTTCGTCGACTGAAAATCAACAGTTCATAATTCTTCTTTATCACAAAGATTTCATCTGTCTTTTAAAACCACCAATCACATCGGTGGTTTTATTCATAGCTGCACCGGACAAAAGTGCATTTCCCTTTCACTTTTTTAGATCTTCGCAGGAGATTTATCAGGATTACACTTGATCGGAGGACGACACTAAGAACAGTAAAAATGCCGATGAAGGTCTAACCTCTTACCGCTGCCTCTTCCTGGGCGATACGCATGGCTTTGATCTTCATGAGGCGGCTCGTGTTGGAGCGCTCCATCTCATCTAACTTGCTTGTGATGTACTTGACGGTTTCCTGCATGCGCGGGATAAAGGTATGCTCAAGGGCATTGACCCGGCGCCTCGTCTTTTCAATCTCGTTACTCAGGCGTCTGATCGTTTCCTCCAGTTCAGCCATGCGAAGGAGCTTCGGCAGGAACTCCTTCAGAGAATCAATCGCCTGATCTAACTCGGGAGAGGTATGGACGAATGAATACATGCCACTTACGGCACCGAAGCTTGCCTCGATCTTCGGAATCACTACACTCATAAGCCTGCGGGGCTTCACTGTAAGCTGAAGATCCTGCCTGGTACTCTCGAGGGCATTTTCGGTGATCTTGCGGGACGAGGTTATCTCGGCGAGAACGAACAGTTTAAGCACGTACGGGAGTTCATCATCCACCGCAAAACGGTATCGTTTATACTCCTTCGCAATTTCCATGAATTCCTTTATGAGGCCGTCCAGCTTGTCCTTGAGCAGCTTATGTCCTCGCCGGGCGACTACGAGGCGTTTGCGCAGCCTCAGGAGCTCCATCCGGGTCGGGTTTATCGCTAATCTTGCCGCCATAATCTATTACTTCTTGGGATAATATTTCTCAATGTACGCGTCGCGTACACGTTTGAGCTCGCTCTTGGGGAGCATGGTGAGGAGATCCCAGCCAATCCTGAGACTCTCTTCAATAGAGCGATTCTCATTCTCGCCCTGACGGACAAATTGGTCTTCGAACGCATCGGAGAACTTCACGAACAGAACGTCTGCCTCGCTCAGGGCCGACTCACCTAAAACGACCGCGAGTTCCTTCGCATTCTTGCCTCTCGCATAGGCCGAGTAAAGCTGGTTCATGATGTCCGCATGATCTTCCCGGGTCTTCCCGACACCAATTCCCTTGTCCTTCAGGCGGGAGAGGGAGGGCAACACATCAACAGGGGGATAGATACCCTGGGCATGGATACCTCTATGGATCATAATCTGTCCCTCGGTAATATACCCGGTAAGGTCAGGGATCGGATGGGTTTTATCGTCTTCAGGCATCGTGAGAACCGGAATCTGTGTGATCGATCCATTCTTACCCTTGATCCGGCCCGCCCGTTCGTAAATCGTGGAGAGGTCTGTGTAGAGATAGCCGGGATACCCGCGCCTTCCGGGAACCTCTCTGCGGGCGGCGGAGATCTCCCGGAGTGCTTCGCAGTAATTCGTGAGATCTATCAGGATGACGAGGACGTGCATATCCTTCTCGTAAGCGAGATATTCCGCAGCGGTGAGAGCCATCCGCGGCAGCGCGATTCGTTCGATCGGCGGGTCATCCGCAAGATTCATGAAAAGAACAGAGCGCTCAATCGCTCCGGTTCTACGAAAGTCGGCAGCGAAGAATTCCGATTCCTCAAAGGTGATCCCCATCGCCGCGAATATCACCGCAAAACGCTCACCGGTCTTGAGTACTTTGGCCTGACGCGCTATCTGGGCCGCGATACGGGAGTGGGGAAGACCGGAGCCTGAAAAGAGCGGGAGCTTCTGTCCCCTCACCAGCGTATTGAGGAGATCAATAGTGGAAATACCCGTCTGTATGAACTCATTCGGGTAATCCCGGGAGAAGGGATTCATAGGGTTCCCGTTCACATTGAGGTACTTCTCCGGGATGATAGACGGTCCGTCATCTATATGGCGGCCGAATCCGTCGAATACTCTCCCTAACATATCAATGGAGACACCCAATTCCATGCCCTTACCGAGGAACTTCACCTTCACATCCTGGGGTGAAAGTCCGCTTGTTCCTTCAAACACCTGAACCATGGCCCTGTCACCGGTTACTTCCAAGACACGACCTCTTCGCGCGGAACCGTCGGAGAGCTTGATATCGGTGAGTTCTCCATAGGTGATCCCTTCTACGCCTTCCACCAGCATCAGAGGGCCTGCAATCTGTTTTACCGTACGATACTCTTTTATGACACTTGACATCTCTCACTTACCTCATTATCGCGGCAGCGCGCGTGGTATCTGCTATTTTTTTCTCCAAGGCAGCAAACTGCTCCGGTGTGTCTTCCGGAATGAGTTTCGCCCGGGCAATATCATCCAACACATCGAGTTTGAGCAGCGCATCGAGAGGTACCCCTTCTCTCAGTGCTTTTCTCGCCTCATCATAATAGAAGAGGATGGTATTCAGGAGCCTGTATTGCTTCGGGAGAGAAGTGTACGTATCGCGATCGTCGAAGGCGTTCTGGTGGAGAAAATCCTCTCGGATCATTTTTGCAGCCTGCATGAGGAGCCTGTCATCGTGGGCCAGAGAATCGATGCCGACGAGACGGACCAGTTCTTCAAGCTCGGCCTCACGCTGGAGAATGGTCATCGCCCGTTTTCTGTTAACCGACCATTTTCCCTCAAGTGTGAGATCGACACCATGATCCACCACCTCCTGATAGAGGGAGTAGGAGGTGAGCCAGTTGATTGCCGGAAAGTGGCGGGAAAAAGCCAGCTTGTCGTCGAGACCCCAGAATACTTTCACGACGCGGAGTGTTGCCTGAACGACCGGTTCCGAGAGGTCACCTCCGGGAGGTGATACGGCACCCACAATGGAAAGAGCCCCTCCCCTGCCATCAGAGCCAAGGCAGATTACGTTTCCTGAACGTTCATAAAAGCTTGCTATCCGTGAACCTAAGTATGCCGGATAACCCTCCTCGCCGGGCATCTCCTCGAGTCGACCGGATATCTCTCGCATGGCCTCTGCCCACCGGCTCGTGGAATCAGCCATGAGAGCGACTGAATATCCCATGTCCCTGAAGTATTCCGCGAGGGCTATCCCTGTGAAGACACTTGCTTCCCGGGCGGCAACCGGCATATTCGACGTATTGGCGATGAGAACCGTCCTTTCCATGAGCGGCTCTCCTGAGGCGGGATCCTTCAGGTGAGGAAACTCCAGGAGAACGTCTGTCATCTCGTTCCCGCGCTCACCACACCCCACATAGACAACAATCTGTGCGTCGGCCCACTTGGCAAGCTGATGCTGGACTACCGTCTTCCCGCTTCCGAAGGGCCCGGGTACACAAGCCGTCCCGCCTTTTGTCATCGGGAAGAACATGTCGATGACGCGCTGACCGGTTGTCATGGGCTTATCGGGCGGGAGCTTTCTGGCGACAGGACGGGGTTCTCTAACCGGCCACTTCTGTACCATGGTTACACTGAACGGTCCATCCGCACCATCAATGACAGCGATCTCTGTATCCACATTCCCGTTTACCGGATTGATCCTCTTGACGATACCTGACTTCCCCGGAGGTACCATAATCCTGTGGACAACAAGGGAACTTTCCTTCACGGTTCCTAAGACATCACCGGCAGATACCCTGTCCCCCACTTTGGCAACCGGCTTGAAATCCCACTTCTTCGAGCGGTCAAGAGCGGGCCTTTCGGCACCGCGGACGATGTAGTCGCCAAAATCCTTCGCCAGGGCATCCAGCGGTCTCTGAACACCATCATAGATCGACCGGATGAGCCCCGGACCCAGTTCCACACTGAGGGGTTCACCGGTTCTCACTACGGGCTGACCCGGCCCGATGCCCTCGGTTTCCTCATATACCTGGATGGAATAATCATCTCCTTTGATCTCGACGATCTCACCGAAAAGATTTGCCTCCCCGACACGAACCATTTCGTACATGCGTGCTCCGGTGAGACCGCTCGCAACCACGAGAGGTCCTGAAACCTTTACCACTTTACCTTGATTGCCATTCATATTGCTGTCCTTGCCACTTTTCTAATCTTTACCCAGAATATCCACACCCAGCGAGCGCTCCACGGATTTCCTCATCTCCCGGAAACTGAGCTGTTTACTCCCTTCATGCGTTGGAATAATCGTGAGAATCGCAGGGGATCTCATACGAAATTCCTCTATGGCTTTCGATGCGCCCTCCGCCATGCTTTCCGTAATGAGTACCAGGCCTACTTCCGGATTGCGGGACAGCAGGTTCAACTCATGCACCAATTTGGCGCTATCGTCGATGGGAACGATCTCGAACCCCACCCCCTTGAATCCCAGGATGAGATGTTTTTCCCCCACTGCGACGGCCTTAGACATAACATTCCCTCAATCTCTGCCTGAGCAGGGTCTGATCGATGCGATTGAGCCTGCCGTTCATCACAAGCTTCAGATTCTGGACCTCCACCTGGACCCCGGCGAGGAACGCAAACACACGTTCCGGTCCGGCAGTTTGTATCTTCCCGTCCCGCGCAATTCTTGTAAGGTAGTTGGCTACTCTGAGTTCAAAGCCTGGAATCTGCTCACTCTCGGATAATAGCTCGAGTGATTCGAAGAGAATATCCCCTACAACCCCTCCCACTACGGGCGGCCAGTTATCAACGTTGGACATGCCGGAAAGTTCGGTAACAACATGGTTAAAATCACCCAGGGGGAGCAGGTACTGCTGGTAATGGCGAAGCGATTGCTGCTGCCTCAACGCCCGCCAGAGGATGATTACAATGTACGAAAGTACCCTGTCATGAATATATGCCGTAACTAACTCTGATCCGAGATCATCCGCCATGGCAAGTAAATTTCTTAAATATGCACCATCCAGAATGATGTCGAGGATCGCCGGGTCGATCTCACCGGCTTCGCCCGCAAACCCCGCCTCGGATTCTCTAAGCGCAGGCGGGATGTCTGCGTAATCCCCATGGCTGACGGTAAGGAGTTTCTCCTGGGTGAGCAACCCGAAATGGAACGGGAATTCCGATGATCCGGTCAGCGCACTTTTCAGATTCAAGTAATCACCACCCAGGAGGAAAAGATCAGCAGGAATGCTGGAAGGGCATTCCTCCTTAATGGACAGAGTCATTTCATAAAAGAACCGATCGCAGAGATCACTGAAATCGGCCCACACCGTTCCCGGTGAAATATGATCTCTCAGGAAAGTATCCTGCATATGCGGAACAAGATCCTCCAGATGTTCCTGGGCAATAAGATTCAGAAAAAATTCCCGTGGCTGGAGTCTACCCTCCAGGACGCTGATCCTCCCTGACACAAATCCCCAGCGCGGGTTATTTTTTATCCTGGGAATCATACCACCCTATTGTTCCTGAAAAAGACTTTCCGCGATAACGGGGAGCATGTCATACTCAATTTCCTTAAGTATCGTGTCCAGTGTCTGGTCAACTTCGAAATTGGTACTCACAAAGACGAACCCACCCCTTTCCGGTAACGGAGCTCCCCGGGAGAGAGTGATTTTTGCATCGCGCCCCTCGTTCAACTCAGAGAGAACCATATGAAAGATACCCGTCTCGTCAGAATGCACCCTGATCTCCCCTGCATAGCCACCTGCCGCCTTGGCGATAAGCCGGCTCATGACAGCGGCGTATTTGTCCGAAGGCCAGGCCAGTATTTCCTTTTTTGCCTTGTCAAAGAGGGATTTCAGGAGAGCGTTCCTTTTATCGAGAATTTGCTTGCCGGCAACACCTTTGAGCCGGATAAGCTTTCTATTATACTCTTCCTCGATGGCCTGCATTCTGTGCCTGCAGATCCGGTCAAACTCCTGCTCTGCCACCTCTTTCCGTGATTTTAGGACCCCGGCAGCACTCTTTTTCGCAGAATCGGTAATGCGGGTAGCTTTTGCTTTCGCATCCGCCAGTACCGCCCGACGGATCTTCTCTAATCCCATAATCTACTCCCTCTTTCTCTATCGCGAGAGATATTGCAAGGCCAGAGGTGATGTAAGGAACACAATAAACAAAATTGTTGCCAAAAGCGCGACGACGGCATAGGTTTCCACAAACGCAGGGAATAGAATCGCCCGGCCTGCCTGTTCCGGCCTCCTGGCCACAAGGGATATACCCGCAGCGGAAGCTTCCCCTTGCTTAATCGCGGAGATGAACAGTGCAGCACCCGCACCAAGACCGACAAAAAAGAGGGCCAGACCCGTGCCGAGGGTTATCTTCAGCTGGCTGCCACCGATAAGCCCTGTCTGGGTCATCATGAGAATCGCGGCGATGAATCCGTAAAAGCCCTGGGTACCTGGCAGTGCAATCATCACCAGCATACGGCCGAAGAGTTCCGGTTTTTCCCGCATCACGCCGGCAGCCGCATGGGAGGCTGTTGCGATACCCCAGGCAGAGCCGGCACCGCCTAATCCGAAGGCCAGACCCGCTCCGGCATAGCAAAGCCCGCGTCCGATTTCGATAAATTCAGGTGTCATTTCTTTTCCTCCATAGCTTATAGTAAGCGTACCGGACCACCAATCCTTTCTGCCGATCCGGTCGTCATTTCCCTCTTGCGTACGCTTCTTCTTCCGGCCTTTTCATGATACACGCAGGTGAATCAAAACCCAGCGGCTGAAAGGGACGGGAACCCACCTCATAAAATCTACCGAAAAATTCAACGAAGATGAGCCTCATGGAGTGTACGAATGCTCCAAGAACGCTTACGGCAATGTTGAACACGTGTCCTATGACAAGTGCAATCAGGAAGAAGATGATACCGACATAGGGTACCTCCTTGAGCATTCCTGCCATGAGATTGAAGGCCATGGCCACGATCGAGGTGGTTAGACCCAGTGCAAGCAAACGGCAGTAGGAGAGCGTGTCACCAATAAACGCGGTGATGCCGTAACTTCCCATGATGCCATAAAGGCTCACCACGCCGCCGGCCAATCTGCCGAAAGGATTCCTGATGTCTCGCCCCTGGGTGAGGACAAGGCCAACGGCTCCGAGAGCAAACATCCAGAGCCCCGTATTGAAGATGGCCGCTGGAATATCAGTGAATATCCTCCCCACCATCAGCAAGAGACCGGTCAAGGTAACAATCCAGCATACACCATCGGAAAATGCTCCCAGATAATCCCGATTTCTCAGCGCACCATACATCTTCAATATCAGACCGAGAAACTGATTCAGCACCCCGATCCCAAGGGCAATGAGAAGGGCAACGATGGTTTTATCCATGGGATCGATTACTACGAATGTCTCCTGCAGACGTAGCAGGAAGTTCCCTTCCCCGAGGTATTCAGGCTTATAGAGATCACCGAACCACGAGCCCGTAAGTGCGCCGAAGATGATACTGCTGATTCCTCCATAGAGAAGAATCCGTGTGAAGTTGTTCACGTCTCGATACGCTTTCGTCTTTGCTGTGAGGTAGGTCCCGAGAGCCGCAAGGATGATACCGTAGCATACATCACTGAAGCAGATACCGAAGAACAGGTAGAAGTTAATTTGGATAAACGGGGTGGTATCAAATGACTTATACGGTGGCAGACCGAACATCTCCACCAGAAGCTGCATGGGCCTCATGAGGTATGGGACTTTAATGCTCACCGGTACATTATCCTCAGGCCCGGGATCCTGGATTGTTACCTCGGACTCCGGAAATTCCTGTTTCATGGCAGTGAGAAATTTCTCCGCATCCTTTTCCCTGATATATCCGCCGATTACATGAATCCACTTGCCCTGAAACCCCCTGGTGGAAGCAAGCTGGGTGTTCTTGATGTTCTGCCAGTAAGCTTTAAGAATAAGCAAGGGACGCCGGCCTTCACCTATCCTGTGACCCCGGGTGAGGAATTTCACTTTTTCCTCCACCTCATCCACTTTACGTTTATACTCGTTTAAGCTGGACAGCAGTTCGTCGATGCGTTCGGAGATCTTTTGGGAAAGTTTGGGGAGTTGAATTTCATCAAACTCGAGAGAGGCGAGAGCCTTGCGGATTATTTCGCTTTCTTCTCCCAAGAAGGCGAAGACTACTCGCACCTGTTCTTCACCCTCTTTCTTCGGAGGTGTACCGACCGGCTCTAAGATTGACTCCGGCTTGACCACCTCCCATGCCGCTCGATCCCATGGTTCTCTACTCTCATCGAGAAGAGGCAGGTTTTTAAGGGGAAGGTATCCTAACACGAGGCGCGTTTTCACCGGGCGGTGAAAGTCGGCCATGCTGAAGGGAAGATCTCTCAGGGGTTCGAGATCCCTGAGTTCGTTCTCAATATCGCCGATAACTCGTTCAGCTGACCGGAAACGCTCGTCTAACTCATTCGCATATTTGTACTGCTTCTCTATGTTATATAGTTTGATGAGGTTATTGAGTTCCTCCTGTGAGGTAACGAGCGGCAACGGCGTCAGGCCTTCCACGAATCCCTGCTCTTCCGGAGAGAAGATGTTCATGAGGTTCAAGATGAAGTCGATCTGGTGGAGCTTTTCATCCGCTTTTTCCGTATTGGTCTCGTAGCGTTTAAGAGAAGTTTCCTTTTCCTGTATATCCCCGAGATCAATCACCTCCATGACGCCAAGGCGGTTGATGGTCCTCATGAGCCTTCTGTTGGAGTCTTCGGGACTTACTATGGTAACTTTTTTTATGGATTCAATTGCCATCGCTTACAGTTCACTGAATCTGTTTACAATTCGGTTAATCTGCGCTCTTATTACGTTGTCCGGAATCTGATCAATTGTACCTAACGCCTGTCTAAGTTCCCGTTCAGCCTCATCAGCGGAGACCTTATGCTTCTCCTCCATTTCTCTCTGGAAGGCAGAGATTTTCATTTCCATATCACCGGCAAGTTTCCTACGGTAAGCCTCAACCTCAGCAAGGGCTGATTTTTCTATCTCTTCCGCCTCGGTACGGGCTCGTGCCACTATCGAATCCGCTTCATTCTCCAAAGACGCAATTTCTTCAACAAGCGAAGTCATCTCAACACCTTCTACATAAGTAAGCCAAGCTAATAATGTATATCTCTGATCACCGCTTAACAAACAGCGCATGTATAAAGCGCTGCTCGCTTCTAAACTATTCAGTGAAAGTTTGTCAAATTAAATTTATTATACATAATCTATAATCTTTCTTAATGTGACTTCAATCCTGTGATGGCCCCGCTCCGTTACCACACGCACCATACCCGAAAGCATATTACCCTTTTCTAAATACAGGTGTAAATGATCAGCAACTTTATTATTTTTATTTCATTAAATTCTTTTAAAGTATCTTTGTTTGTGTCGCACTGGCATCGCCATTTTTAAAATGATAAAAACCTCAGAAAACCTCAGAAAACAGTTGACAGAAAACGTTTTGGATGATAGTAAGGGCTCGCTTTTTCCAAGGTTATTTTGCCCACCAATAACGAGACCTTTGAATAGTGGTGAAAGCACCAAAAAGACTGCAAGTTGTAAGCACGTAATGTATCAATTGTAGCGAAAGGTTTTTTATTCAAGGGTTTCCTATTGACTATATCTTCAGGAGGTAAATTATGTTTAATGAGAAGGAGTTGAAAAAGATCAGAGCCGGGAAAAAGAACTGGTCGGACGGGCCTCTGGCAAAGACCTTGAGCAAAGCCCCTGAGAAGAAGGCTTTCGGCACATGGTCATGGATTCCCGTAGACACTCTTTACACCCCAGCGGACGTTGCAGGCATTGACTATGAACGCGACCTCGGCTATCCGGGAGAGTTCCCCTACACAAGGGGGGTTCAGACGAACATGTACCGGGGCAGGTTCTGGACAATGCGGCAATACGCAGGATTTGGCTCCGCCAAGGAAACCAATGAACGTTACCGATACCTGTTAAAACAGGGGCAGACCGGTCTGAGTGTGGCCTTTCATCTTCCCACCCAGGCAGGGTATGACAGCGATCATCCCCTGTCAATGGGCGAAGTAGGAAAGGTTGGAGCAGCCATCGACCACATCGGTGATATGCGTATCCTGTTTGACCAAATTCCCCTGGGTAAGGTCACCACATCAATGACCATCAACGCAGCAGCGACGGTTCTTCTCGGCATGTACCTGAGTATTGCCGAGGAGCAGGGAGTCCCATTTGACCAGATTGGTGGAACGATTCAGAATGACGTCCTCAAGGAAATCATTTGCCGTGGTCAATACATCTATCCTCCCAAACCGACTATGCGCCTCACCGTCGACCTGATTGAATATTGCCAGAAATATGTCCCCCGGTGGAACAGCATCAGTGTCAGCGGTTACCACATTCGCGAATCAGGAGCAACAGCAGCCCAGGAGATGGCGTTTACCATCGCCGATGGAATCGCATATGTAGAGGCCTGCGTGGCAAGAGGGATGCCTGTGGACAGCTTTGCACCACGGCTCTCTTTCTTCTTCAATGCGTTCACTGACGTTCTCGAAGAGGTTGCCAAGTTCAGGGCCGCAAGGCGCTTCTGGGCCAAAACCATGAAGAATCGTTTCGATGCCAAAGTTCCCCAGTCCATGATGCTGCGTTATCACGTCCAGACGGGCGGTGTTACCCTCACGGCACAGCAGCCGCTCAACAATATCGTCAGGGTAGGCCTTCAGACATACGCCGCCGCACTGGGTGGATGCCAATCCCTCCACACCGACTCGTACGATGAGGCGTGGTGTACGCCTACCCAGCAGGCGGTAACGGTCGCTCTCCGGACCCAGCAGATCGTCGCAGAGGAAAGCGGTGCCTGTGTTACTGTTGATCCGCTTGGAGGGTCCTACTACGTTGAATACCTGACAGATAAGATAGAAGCGGAAATCGAAGATTATATTAAGAAAATAGATGCCATGGGTGGAACCCTATCTGCCATTGAGCAGGGCTATATCCAGAAAGAGATCCAGAACAGCTCGTACAAGTTCCAGAAGGAGATTGACTCAAAAGAACGTACCTACGTGGGGGTCAACAGATATGTCATGGAAGAACCTCCGGTAACTGATCTCCTCAAAGTGGACATGAAGGTAGGTGAAGAAAAAGCGAAAGAACTGAAGCAGTGGCGAGCCGCGCGTGACCAGGCAGCCTGGAAGAAGGGCCTGGATAACCTGCGTGAAGTATCCAAAACGGACCAGAACGTGATGCCCGCAGTCATCGAGGCGGTAAAAGCCAACGCGACCGTCGGCGAAATCTGCGATGTATGGCGACAGGTCTTCGGTGAATATCGACCCAAGGAATTTATTTCATGATGTGTGGAGGTGACTAACAATGGCAGAAAAGAAGATAAAAATCATCGTTGCAAAACCCGGGTTGGACGGCCATGATCGTGGGGCCAAACTCCTGTCCCGTATATTTGCCGAAGCCGGTATGGAAGTCGTCTACACCGGTCTGCGTCAGACACCGGAAATGATTGTTGAGGCAGCGCTACAGGAAGACGCTGATGTTGTAGGTCTGAGCAGTCTTTCGGGAGTTCATAACTACTTTTTCCCGAAGGTGGTAGAACTACTGAAGGAAAAGAAGCTCGCCAATGTCCTGGTAGTCGGAGGTGGAATTATTCCCTTGGAAGACATTCCCGGCTTGAAGCAGGCGGGAATCGCCGAAATCTTTGGACCGGGAACAACAACGGACGTAATCGTTGACTTCATTAAATCAAACGTCCGGGCCAAGTAATCAATCGCAGCATTGCGTGTGCTTGACATTTTGTGAAGAAGAGCAGAGGAGGCTGGGTTTCGCCTCCTCTGCGTTTCAAAGTGACAGCCAGAAAACTCTCACTATAATATAAAAGTAAGCAAGAGACCTATGATAAGCGAATACGCAGATGAAATCCTCAAAGGTTCAACCCTTGCCATAGCGCGTGTGATCACCTGGCTGGAAAATGAGGACGAACGGGCCCGCCCCTGTATGGAAGAAATTTATCCCCACACCGGAAACGCGTATATCGTAGGAATCACAGGATCTCCCGGTACCGGAAAAAGTACCCTCACAGATGGATTAACCTGGCAGATACGTCAAAGAGAGCTTACCGTAGGAATTATTGCTATCGATCCATCGAGTCCTTTCACGGGGGGAGCACTGCTGGGGGACAGGATTCGCATGACCCGCCATAGTGAGGATACTGGCGTATTCATGCGCAGTATGGCTACACGGGGATTCTTGGGCGGACTTGCTCAGTTTACACAGGGAGCGACAAAGGTGCTGGACGCGTCCGGCAAGAATGTGATTCTCATCGAGACAGTCGGTGTGGGACAGGATGAAGTGGATATTATGCGTGTCGCCGATACAACATGTGTCGTCCTGGTACCCGGTCTGGGGGACGTCATCCAGAGCATGAAGGCCGGCATCATGGAAATCGCCGACATCTACGTCGTCAATAAATCAGACCTGCCTGGCTCCGACCAGCTCTACTCCGAAATTATTTACCGGGTCGAACAGGACGCGCAAATGAAGAACCGGAAGTGGGTACCGCCGGTCATCAAAACCGTAGCTGTGGAGGGAAAGGGAGAAGGCGACCTCCTGGATGCAATCATGGCACACCGAAAATATCTGGAAGAATCCGGCGAATTTTTAGTAAAACGCCGAGAACGGACGCGCCAGGAAACACTGAAGATGATTCACCACGAGCTCTTTCGTATTATTCGCCAGCGCCTTGATAAGAACAGCCGGATCGAACTGATGGTGGGGGCGATTATGGAACACAAGATCAGTCCTTACAAAATCGTGGAGAAAGTTGTTAACGAGTGGCTTCCCCTGTCAAACCGGTAGCAGTGCCCACGCATTTCTATAAGTAATTTCACACTGAATACACTAATCTTGCTCTCATCCCGACAACAGCACCAGTAATGCAGACAGTTTGATCCCGTCATATATATCTCTCCATCTTAAGTGTCCGGGAGTTGGATGCATGAAATTATTGTACCTTTTAAGACATGGCGAAAGCGAAGGAAACAGGGATAATAAATTCAGAGGCAGAGCGGATTTCGACCTCACGGATAACGGAAGGAAACAAGCCGAGCAGGCAGGTCGTTTTCTGAAAGGGATACCATTTGACGCCATATTCTCAAGCCCTCTGAAAAGGGCGCAGGATACTGCACTGATAATCAATACCTTTCTCAAGAGCAAAATAATTGTCGATCACAGCTTCAACAACATCCGCCTCGGATCATGGGAAGGAAAGCCGAAAGATTTCGTGAGGGAACACTTCCCGGCTCAGTGGAGTCTCTGGATAAAAAACCCGGAACGTCTGAACGTTGAGGGAATGGAAACCCTCGATGAGGTTATGGAGAGGTCACTGAAAAAGGTAAATGAAATGAGGGAGAGCTATTCGGGCAACGTGCTGGTGGTGACGCACAGGGCTGTGCTTAAACCCCTTATGGCGGGACTTTTAGGAATTGAAAAACCCTACTTCTGGAAAGTGCATATTGACACCGCTGCCATTTCAATTATCGAGTGGATGGACAGCGAAAGAGGGTGGATGCTGAAAAACCTCAATGTAAACCATTATCTCGATTCTTACATTGAAGAACGGTACTGACCCGGAGGTCATTCGGGAACGTAAACATTCCTCATATGTTCCGACAGGTTGTGCATCTATTTTTTCTCATGCAGTACAGAGCGGCTTCTCAGCTTTTGCCAATCATCAAAGTGTGTCTTCACCACTTCCCGGTTTTTGACAATCAGGATTTCCCCAACCTTTTTCTCATCACCAGGCTTTGTCACATCCAATGAAACGGCAATGAGCGTTTCCCCGTCAATAAATATGATATCGCCCTGTGACATGGCATCTTTACTGTTCATATAGGTAGGAATGCCCGCATTAGAGAGAGAAGCGGCCGACGTGTACTTCTCGGACTCCGCACATCTGCCGAGGATGATCTCGACTTTAACACCGCGCCTGTGAGCAGTTACCAATGCTTCAGCGATCGATACAGGAATGAAAGGGCAGGCCTGGACGTGAATTTCAGACTTCGCATTACCGATCTCACGGATTATTGTTTCCGCATCATTGCCTTGTGGATTGAAGAAGACCTCTACCGGCGAATCTTTCGGCACAGCGATCTCAACGGCATCTGCATCAACACAGAGAACTATAAAAAAAGACAGTAGAGAAAATATGACAACTCGTATCCTCATTTTTCTTCAGTTCACCCATCATTCACTATAAAACTTGAGGAAATGTACTAAAATGAGATGAATGACGTCAATTATTTTGTATTGAAGTCAGCGGAAGAAAAGATATTGCATGGAATTCCCGGTATTATTGCACAAAAAAGAAGGGATTTAGGCAATGACCTTGATCACCCTCAATCCCCCTGTAATGACTTGGTGCCGAAGCCGGGATTTGAACCCGGACAGGCCTAATGCCCACTAGACCCTGAACCTCAAGAAAGGGGATTAA
>VGTB01000051.1 GCA_016874835.1 Deltaproteobacteria bacterium
ATCGCCTTTAAAGTCACCGCCTCTTCCCCAAAGGAGGAATAGTAATCCGAAGAGAATCAGCATGGCTCCGATGGAAGCAAACACCCCTTGCCAGGAACAGAAGGTCAGAAGCAACTCCGATATGAGCGGAGCGGCGATGTAGGCGATTGCGGGAGCCATCTCATGAACGGCGATAGCCCTCCCCCAGTGGGCGGTTTTTATTGACGACGTGATGGCAGTGATACCGGAGGGGAGATACGCTCCTGCGGCAAGTCCTAAGAAAATTAACCCCAGATTGATCACGACGAGAGTGCTGCTGACAGACACCAGGAGGAGAGCAGCACCTGTTGCGAGAGACGAAAGGGTGATGATGTTTCTGTGAGTGAGCCACTTGGAGAGAAATCCGGATCCCACAAGAGAAGTGCAGTAGCCGATGGAAATGAGAAGAAAGAAACCTCCTGCCTCTGTATGATCCAGACCGAGATGCCGTTCTATGGTCGGCATGAGCGGGGCCGGGAGAATTCGTGCGAGAAAATTAAAAAAGAAAATGCTCGATACCAGAATAAGGAGCCCGATCTGAGATTTCAATGAGAGTATTGTGTCATTCATCAACTGTCACTCAGTTTCCGTGGCGTTTCATTTTGCCGCACATTTGCATTACCACCCTTCTCTGCCTCGGGTGGTTGTCGAAATCAATAAAAACCACCTGTTGCCATGTTCCCAGTGTGAGGTGTCCCTTGACGACGGGGATACTCAGAGAAGGACCCAGCAGTGCCGCTCTCACGTGGGCATGTCCGTTTCCGTCACCCCATCGCTCGTTGTGTCTGTAATACTTCCCCTCCGGGGCAAGATTTTCTATGGCCTCTTTCAGGTCGCTCACCGCGCCCATTTCGTATTCGATAGTGGTGATTGACGCGGTAGACCCGGGGACGAAGAGAACGACGTATCCCTCTTCCATTCCCTCTGCAGTTGTCCGTTCCGCTACCATGCGGGTTATATCGATGATATCGGTGTTCCCCGATGTGGAAAAAGTGAGATAGGCAGTTGTGATGTGCATTTCCATTCGCATAATCCTCCCTTTGCGATGACCCCCGTGCTTCCACGTCCGGGGAGTACAATCGGGGGTCATGTTCAGTGGTGAACGTTGCTGAGTAAGATTTAAAAAACGTTACGGTAGAATCCCTGGGTGAAACGATCAATTCGGCTATGAGCAATACCGTGGGCGAATCTCTATATGTACGGAAAGATGTTCTGTATGACCGATTGAAAATTTCTCTTTACCCGGTCGCGACCGTCTACGATTTCCATATGGCCCGGGAAAAGTGTGTCTATGTGAAGCCCGGCAAGAGCCATAATGCTCTTCTTCAGGAGGGTGCCGCTCCCTCCCGGAAAATCAGTTCTTCCCACATTCTGGCTGAATATCACGTCTCCCGAAAAAACGACTTTTCTTGCAGGCCAGTATAATCCTATTGAACCGGGCGAATGACCTGGAATATGTAATATCTCAAAAAGTTCTTCTCCGAGGGTTATCTCTCCCGTTTCCAGGCGGAGGTTTATTTTTACGTCAGGAGGTCCCATCCCGAACAGGAAATAAAGTCGGGTTCCGGCACCATTGAGAAAGGCAATTTCGTCCTCATGGAGGGCGATTTTCACCTCGGAGTTACTGAAAAGTTCGGACCCCTCAAAATGATCGGGATGGGAATGGGTATTGATGATGTACCGGATATCGCTCTTTTTAATCCCGTCCTGTTCCATACTCTCCAGCAGGTTGGGCAGATATGCTTTCAAACCTGGATCTACTAAGGCCTTAACGCCGCCGCCGATGTAGAAACTGTTGCAGTTGTTATCGAAATAGTTGGTCCACTCGTACACGTAGATGTCGTCTGCAAATTTCATGGTAACTCCTTTGATGCTCATGGATGATGCTATAACGGCAGTGAATCCCGCCGTCGCGCCGGTCATACTACTTTGGTATCGTGGAACATGCAAGTATTATGTAGTGCTCAAGGATGATTCTTGTCAACTATGCACCGGAAGTTTCAGAATGTTTTGAAAACGCGCCGGATTGGGATGCCAGAAAAACCTGTCGTACATTGAAGAGATAAGATCGAAATGGTTAATCATGCATATTCAGAGAAATGTGTTTTTATCATGTTCACCGCTTTTATTCCTCAGATGTTTTCTTGATGAGAAGGAGAATTTCATCCTGCATGATCCGGTAGCCGTCCGCAACCTTGTGGTGGGATTCAATATACCGGCGGATCCCTTCTTCATAGTCTCTGAAGCGACGGTCGATCAGGAGAAAAAGGGCAATGGTAACCATGTCGTCCAGAGAATCGGTCCAGATTTCATTCATGAAATATCGGACTTCAATGGCTTCATCCCCGTATTTCCTTATCAGGTCGCCCCATAATTCGAGAATATTGACGTCATAGCGGGTGAATTGATTGAAGAACCTGGCCACCTCCCCGAGGGGGGATTGAAGCACGATGGCAATTCGTCCTCCCGGTTCCAGATGGGCATGCATTTTTTCGATCGTCTCTACCCAGCGACCCTCCGGAATATAATAGAGGACATGGGAACACAGGATAAAGTCAAAACGTTTTGCAGCCAGATCGACTTTTTCCCAGTAATCGTCGTAAATCTTAAAATGGGGACATCTTCTTCGGAAGAAATGCGCCTGTTTTTCATTGGGCTCGACGATCGTGGTTTCATCGAAGGACTGGGAAACGGGAATTGTCAGATCCCCTCCCCCGGCTCCGATGTCTAAAAATGATCTCCTGCGAGGGAGTGCAGCGATACTCTCTCCTATCTTTACCAGCTCGATACCTTTTTCTGTGGAAGAACGAACGAAGAGGTTCAGTTGACGCTGGAACTCTGCATCCTCCTCCATTTCTACTGTTTTATCTTCTGTATTGAAAGACATCAGCACCCCCAGTAAGTAATTTCTATATCAAAATGGATTGAGAACCGCCAGTATTCAGTCTTTCCCTTTTCATATATATATTATGTCGGAGAGGCACCCGCGAACGATGAAATTACCCCCACCCCCTGTCTACGTCGCAAACACGACAGGCAGGCGTCGAGATCATAAAGATTCCTCGTCGCTGTCACTCCTCGGAATGACACAATGTGAAGGAATGTAAAGGTTGTATTGTGTCAGGGATAATAAAAAAGTCTTGACAGGAAAAAGGGTGTGTGTTACCTGCTATTCGAAACTTTTATAATTTTAGAAATATCGTAACATATATACATGAAAGGGTAATTTTTATGCCAAACCAAACTAAAGGAATGAGCTCACAGGATAGGAAGCGGGTGGTGATGGCCCTTAAGGCGTTGTCCAACGAGAACCGTATGGCAATCTTCGAACAGATACGGGCAGGCCACGGCAGAGCTCAACTCGATGCAGATAACCGCCTGTCGGTTTGTTGCGTGGCAGAAAATTTTAACATATCCCTTTCCACCATATCTCACCATATCAAGGAGCTGAAGGCTGCTGGCTTAGTTCACTGTGAAAGGCAGGGACAGAATATCCTTTGAGTTGCCGATGAAGAAACCGTCAGGATGATGGTTCGGTACCTGCAGGGCGAAGAGAATGAGTAAGAAAGTGGAAGCAGTGCTGCCTGTCTTGCCTGCGGCCTCGCAGTGAGGGCCGTCGTGCGAGGCTCAGGTGAGCCTGCCTAGTCTGAAACAGCCGTTTGTCGTTGGTGCTATCGAAACATCGGTTGGTTTGTTACCCCGGGTAACCTCTTCTCTTACGTGGAAGGATCACTGGGGCACAATAAAGGCCCGCTGGGGGGTCGGCCGGATGCATTATACCGTAGAACCCGGTCTTTATGCTCTCGGACATCCGGACATCCGGTCGCCGGTTCTGGTGACGGCAAACTATAAGATGAGCTTCGACCGGCTCCGTGAGGCTCTCCCCGGACGGGACATGTGGATTCTTGTCCTTGATACGGTAGGGATCAACGTGTGGTGTGCCGCCGGTAAGGGGACGTTCGGGACAGAAGAACTTGTGCGTCGCATCGCTTTAAGTGGTTTGAACAGAGTCGTCAGCCACCGGGAGCTGATTCTCCCCCAGCTCTCAGGCCCCGGTGTCGCCGCCCATCTGGTGAAAAAATTTTCCGGATTCAGTGTCCATTATGGGCCGATCCGGGCTTTGGATGTGCCTGTCTATCTGAATGCCGGGCTCAAAGCAACGCCGGAGATGCGATTGAAAACCTTTACGCTGCGGGAGCGGATGGCCCTGATCCCCATTGAACTTGTTGCTGCGCTCAAACCGGGGCTCTTCATTCTCTTGGCATTTTTTCTCATAGGTGGCCTCGGGGGACCGGCCGGATACTGGGATAATGCAGTGAATTATGGCTTTTTTGCCGTGATAGCACTCATGACAGCGATTCTGACCGGTGCCGTCCTGACACCGATCTTGCTCCCTGTTCTTCCCGGAAGGGCGTTCTCTCTCAAGGGTTTTATTATCGGCGTGATTGCTACAATCGTCCTCCTGATGATGCGGAATCCCGACCTCACTCTCTGGCAGGGCAGACTCGAGGGGCTGGCATGGCTTTTATTGGTACCGTCCCTGGCGGCGTATCTCGCCATGAATTTCACCGGTGCCTCGACCTACACCTCCCTTTCCGGAGTGAAAAAAGAGATGCGTCTTGCCCTTCCCATGGAGATTGGGGCGGGTGTGGCCGGTCTTGGGTTGTGGCTGATATCGCGCTTCATCGCGTAGGAGTGAAAGAATGGGGCAGTTGACCTATCTCAAAGACGTGGTGACGCTGAATCTCTCCGAGGAAAAATGTATCGGGTGCAGCATGTGCGTCGATGTGTGCACCCGTGGTGTCATTAGGATGAATGGCGTGGGTCGTGCCTGGATTCAGGACAGGGACGCCTGTATGGAATGCGGTGCCTGCAGCCGCAATTGCCCGACGGGGGCGTTTTCCGTACAGGCCGGGGTGGGCTGTGCTGCCGCCGTCATCAATACCATGCTGGGACGGGAAGGGTCCATCTGTTGCGGAGACCAGGGCTGCACTATAGAGCCGTGCGAACAAACCGAAGATAAAAGAGAAACCTCTTGTTGTTGATACCTTGCGGCGGGATACATCTTGTGATGAGCTGTCAGGCCCGTGGACGCCCCGCGATTACTCTTTTCATGATCTTTGATCCCCCCATATTTTCCGTAGATATGATTTCCAGGCCAGCCATCCGGATATTATCCACCGTCCTGCGATTGATATTCGGTCCGATGAGTGAGCGCACGGCGGGATTGAGGACGTCCATGATTTTGCCCAAGAGATGGTTTTCGCTTCGTACATGTTCCAGGAAGAGTGCGTTTCCGTCATTTTTCATGACCCGCTTCACTTCTTTTAACCCCTTGATAGGGTCAGGTACGGAGCAGAAGACGAAGGTCGACACAACATAATCGAAAGAACGATCGGGAAAGGTCATCTGTTCCACGTCCATCAAGAGAAGTTCCGCCGTAATTTCCAGAGAAGCAGATTTTCGTTTTGCTCTCTCCAGCATCCTGGGGCTGATGTCGATGCCTGTGAGCATTGTCCCCTCCGGATAATAGATGAGATTCTTCCCCGTCCCTATGCCCACCTCCAGAACCTTTCCCCGGACAGTCGAGAGTAACTCTTTTCTCCACTTTGAGACGGAGAGCATTTCCATGGGGGATTCCATGAAGTCGTATATCCAGGCAATCCGGTCGAACCGTTCTTTTACCTTGCTGCTGTCCATGAAAAAATCTCCCCGGATCAATGATGCTATACCCTTGTCAGCTGCCGGTATTTGATCCGGTATGGCTGGTCTGCTGCGGCGCATGAGGAGTTGCTATTATTCGTTGACCGCAGCGCTCAGGTATTGTTCGATGATCGCGGATGTGTCTTTCACGAGATTGCCGAACGCGGCTTCTTTCTCGTTGTCTTCTATCATGAACGGAATCACACGCACTTCGGTGGAAAATGCCTCCTGCAGCAATCTCACGGTATTGCGTGTTCTCGCTTCTACTTTTTCGGTGCTTCCGTAGGAGTTCCCCCTCTGTTCGTTGTATCCGAAGTCGTCGATAAGTAGAATGCGCCGGATCGCACCCAGGTGTAATCCGGATTTGAGGATTTCCCAGAACCGTGGATTATCCTTGTGGACGCCCAGGTCTGCAGAAGTTGCTACTGCGAATGAGGACACATCAGGATCGGCAAAGAGTTCCCGGGCGGGCAATGCATGGATCTGCAACTCTTTCAGGAATGTGATAATGTAACCGGTAGCCTCGGCATAGTGATCCGTTGCGATGATCACGCGCGCTCCGGGCGTTCGGCTCACTCTCTGTAAGATGGGCTGCCATCGCTGATCTATCCGTGAATGTCTCAGGTAGTGATCGACGAAAGAAGAAACCGCATCTGAAATCATGACACAGGAAATGATGGACATGTTTTGAACAAGGATGTTCCGGATCCGGGTTTCCATGATTTGTTTGTAGCCTACCCCGGTGGTGCTTCCTTCCGTCCAGGTGGGATTGACAATCTGTTCCCAGAATATCTCAGGGGTGTTGATTCCCATGTCCGCAAGGCCGCTCTGACTGAGGTGTTTCATCAACGTGTCGGGTTTGGAGAATGTCGTGGATTCCAGACTGAGGGTTCCCGAGAAATCGAAGATGATCAGTTTTTCCTGCACCATGATGGAGAGTTTCCTCTACGTTGCTCTTTTTTTCAGAGCTGTGAGAACGGTATCTAACAATTCCCTGGTTGCATTGAGAGGATCATGGGCAGCGCAGATTGCAGAAACAACGGCAATGCAGTCCGCACCCGCCATAACCGCATCGGCCGCGTTGGAGACATTAAGGCCGCCGATGGCAACTAAGGGATGGCGGGAATAATCCTTTATTCTGGAAATCCCCTCAAGACCCCAGATATTTTTTGTGTCGGTCTTCGTCGGTGTTGCGAACACGGGGCTGACACTGATATAGTCAACATCCAATTCCTGTGCCGTTACTACATCATCCCAGGTTTCCACGGAGAGTCCGATGATGGCACGCGGCCCCATGAGTTTTCTCGCCGCCTCATAAGACATATCTTCCTGGCCGATATGGACTCCATCGGCTTCGACCGCGAGGGCAACGTCAATGCGGTCGTTTATGATGAGGGGTACCCGGAATGTGTCTGTAAGTGTCTTTATTTTCTGTGACACGTCAACGAATAACCGGGTGGACACATCCTTTTCACGCAACTGTACGTACGCGACCCCACCTTTCAGGGCAAGGTGCACTATGTCCACGAGAGGACGGTTGCCGCACAATGTTCGGTCGGTAACCAGGTAAAGACCGCGCATGATCAGCCATCTGTCTTGAGGTAATGTTCGATGTCTTGTTCCGAAAGCCGGTGCAGGGCGTCCAAAAAATGTACTTGCAGGCTTCCCGGACCCGGTGATTTCTCTACAGCGATTTCTCCTGCGATACCCATCACCGCCATGGCTTGGGCTGCCGCTTCGGCAAATGCATGGTTGACGGCGGCAAAGGCCCCGCAGAGAGCGGTAGCAATGCATCCCATACCGGTAACGCGGGCCATCATGGGGTGACCATTCATTATTTTCGTTATGTCATCGCCGTAAATAATGTA
Source organism: Deltaproteobacteria bacterium (assembly GCA_016874835.1). Classification (GTDB taxonomy): domain Bacteria; phylum Desulfobacterota; class Syntrophia; order Syntrophales; family UBA2185; genus VGTB01. The sequence continues at coordinate 7,590 of VGTB01000051.1, forward strand.
GTCTGTCTCCCCGCTTATACAGACGGTACACCCATAGTTCTTGTTTAACTGGCGGGCTGCATCGACAGCGGTATGGGAGGAAGCAAGGCTATCCACACCTTTTGTTTTCGCATCTTCTTCCAGTATCGCCATGATTTCCGAGGCGTTTCCTCTTATGATTGCCGGCGGAACTTCCTGAAGTAGCTCACGGGCGGTGCTGGTTCGGTAAGCGGTGGCTCCCGCACCCACGGGATCCAGTATTATGGGAATGTTCAGATTCCTGGCCCGGTATGCCGCCAGGAGCATTGCCCTTATCCAGTGAGGGCTCAGAGTCCCGATGTTGATGACCAGGGCACCGGCAATACTCACCATGTCTTCCACTTCCTCTTCCGCATGGGCCATAACGGGGGAAGCACCCAGGGAAAGTAACGCGTTTGCCGAGTTATTCATGACGACATAGTTGGTGATGTTGTGTATCACCGGCGATTTTTCCCGGATTTCTTTGACGGAGGACCAGATACTGGAGGCTGAAATTTTCATACAATACTTCTCCTTCAGCAGGGGATTCGGTTTGGAAATGTATCACATAGGATATTGGAATGTAAACGAAATGTTGTATATGAGACCTTTTTGAAATTTGTTGTGAAAAGCTGGAAAGTGTAATAGTTTCCCTTATTGTTATCGGTACGGGATCGGGGTAGGATAATAGAATAAAAGGTCTATCAAAACACAAGGGGGGATATATGCCTTACGTAAATATTAAGGTGACGAAGGAGGGAGTTACACCTGAACAGAAAGCGAAGCTTATTCAAGGAGTGACGCAACTGCTGGTAGATGTCCTGGGGAAAAATCCGCAAACGACAGTAGTTGTAATCGAGGAAATTGATACGGATAACTGGGGGATTGGGGGAGAATCGGTTACGGTTAGGCGACAGCGAAAACAATAGTATATTTTCGTTACAATCTCCCCGGGGGCTACCGATATCTAACAGTAACGGTTCATGTTCCTATAAGTCCGGGAAACAATGCCTAACTTGCAGACAGCATCTTTTGCTTCCTTCTCCGTCATTTGCCCCTTCTTGACTAACTCATCCATCATTTCCTGAATTTTTTCTGTAGTCATGATGGCCAGTCCCGCCCCGGCCAATGTCATTTTCCTGATAAAATCCAACATCACCGTGCCTCCCGTATTTTTTCTGTTTCACTCTGAAATTGTTATCAGAAAATGTCAATGTGTGTGTATTTCCTCTTTTTTGGATATGTTGTTTGCACTGTCTGTACACGTATGATAAACAGCGGTCACAATCAATATGCAGTGATAACGGTAAGGAGTAGGTATGGAGGTAGCTGAACTGATCGGGAAGGCAAAATCGGAGGGGAGGACGGCCCTCACGGAAGCAGAGTCGAAATTGTTGTTGAGGAGCTTCGGTGTTCCTGTAGTGGGCGATGTCGTTGCGAACAGTATAAATGAAGCAGTCACAATGGCTGAAACGATTGGTTTTCCTGTGGTCCTGAAAGGTCATGGTACCAGGTTGATGCACAAAACGGAGCGGGGGCTCGTCAGGCTCGATTTGAGGAACGTGGAAGACGTTGTACATGCTGCCATAGAAGTTGCCGAGGCCGCCGGTGATGATTTTGAAGGATTTCTCATCCAGCCCATGATGAAGGGGAGAAGGGAGTTCGTGGCAGGACTGTTTCGGGATGCCCATTTTGGACCAGTGGTCATGTTTGGTCTGGGGGGTGTGTTTACTGAGGCATTAAGAGATGTGGTTTTCAGAATAGCGCCCTTCGATAAGAGTCATGCGGAGCGTATGATTGGAGATATTCACGCCGTCGAACTTCTCGATGAGTTTCGCGGGGAAATGCCTGTGAACAGGGAACCGATCATCAGTACCCTGGTGGGTTTATCCCGGCTGGGGATGGAATATCCGGAGGTGAGAGAGGTCGACATTAATCCATTGTTAGTCGATGGTAGCGGGAACGTGGCAGCGATAGATGCCCTGGTAATTATTGATGAAAGCCCCTTAAAGACGCCTGTCCGGCAATCTGTAGGCGTGAAGGTGTTGCGTAATTTTTTCTACCCCCGTTCAATCGCATTTGTGGGTGTATCTTCCAGTTTCGGGAAATGGGGGCATACACTTTTTATCAATCTCGTTTCGGGTAATTTTGAAGGGGAGGTATACCTCGTCAATCCCAAGGGTGGAGAGATTGCAGGAAGGCCTGTATTCAAATCCGTCCTGGATATCCCCGGCCCTGTGAATCTTGCCGTGGTGACGGTTCCTGCGGACAGGGTTATGGAACTGATTCCTCAATTCGGAAAGAAGGGTATTGGGGGTGTCCTTGTAATTACATCGGGTTTCAGTGAAACAGGGAAAAAAGGTAAACGCCTTGAGGAACGTCTCGTGGGGGAGGCCCGTGACGTCGGCATTACCATTCTCGGACCGAACACAATGGGGATCTGTAATCCCCATGAGAAAATGTTCTGTACGTATCAGCACGTGCAGCCGAAACCCGGGTCAACAACACTTATTGCTCAGTCGGGGAATCTGGGGACGCAGCTTCTGGCATTTGCCGAGAGCGAGGGGATTGGCATACGAGCGTTTATCGGATCGGGAAATGAAGCAATGATCACGATTGAAGATTACATGGAGGCACTTGAGGTTGATGATCTCACGAAAACGGTGGTCCTGTATGTGGAAAGCGTAAAGGACGGCAGGCGCTTTTTTGAATCGACCCGCAGGGTCGCCCGAAAAAAACCGGTGATCATGCTCAAGGGGGGACGTACACGGGCAGGTAACCGGGCTGCAGCCAGTCATACCGGTGCGATGGCATCGGACATCAAGGTATTTGAAGCGGCATGCCGTCAGGCAGGAGTCGTAATGGGTGATAAGTCCATGGACCTTCTGGATCTCTCTGCGGCCTTTTCGTCACTCCCCTTGCCGGAGGGCCGGAGGGTTGCCATCATGACGCTGGGAGGAGGCTGGGGGGTTGTTACGACTGACCTTTGCATTGAACACGGACTCGAGGTGCCTGAGCTCTCACCGCATCTCATTTCACAAATAGATCGGATACTTCCACCGTACTGGAGCCGATCCAACCCCGTGGATCTTGTTGCCGAAATGGATCTCTCTGTTCCGATGATGCTTGTGGAAGAGTTGGTAAAGTGGAATGGGTGTGATGCGGTTATCCACCTGGGAATTCTGGGCCGACAGGTATTTATCGGGAGGATGATCGAAGCCTCTTGCACCGTCGATCGGAACTGCGACAGACAGTTTTTTGAGAAGATTCCCCGGCGCTTGGTTGAGTTCGAGGCCGCTTATCACGAGCATGTGGTAAGACTGATGGAAAAGTTCAGCAAACCGGTTTTGGGGGTTGGTCTCCTTTCCGATGGTCATTCCCGTACGGTGACGGAAGTCGGTGGAAGTCGCTATAAGGGAATTTCCTTTCTCACTCCCGAACGGGCGGTAAAGGCACTTGCAGGAATGTGTTCCTATAAACAGTGGCTGCGCCTCGAAGGGGTTTGAAGCTCCCTGCGGAGTATTGCACGGAATATTAGAGCCTTATCCCGTACTCATTGTTATATAGTCGCACGCTACGGGTTCCACGCAGGAATGAAAAAAGATGACAGTCTTCATTCATCTGATCGATTGTAAGTACGTGGTGAGGTTAACGTCACTGTTGGTGATTTTGAGCTTTCGCCGGATGTGTTCCCGGTGACGGTTGATGGTGGCGACGGAAACACCCCGGAGCTGGGCGATTTCTTTTGTCCGCATCCCGCTCTTGATCATGTTACAGATGTTGACTTCCGTTGGGCTCAGGGAGTGATATGTATGAGACAGTTGAGAAATGAACGGAGACGTAAGTTCCTCGAGATTGGTTCTCAGGAGGTCTATGTATTTCCGTTGGCCCTTCGGGATCTCTAATGTGAGCGCATGTAGAATCGGCATGACGATCTTTTCTATGTTCGCCTGCATATCCTTGTAAATCCTCTGTTTTTCTTCTTCTATCTTCGCTAAAACCGTCCGCAAAGCAGCGTTTGCCTCCTGGAGGGCCATGCGCTCGACAGTCAACTGTTTGTTGATTTCATGCAGTTCCTGTTCCGCCGAGATTCTCATGGCAATAGCCCCTATCCGGCGGGCGACTTCATCCAGTAAAGCCCTCTCTTCTTTCAGGAAGGGTCCCTCATCGGCGGGGGGCCTTTCATCAAGGTAAAAAATCGCAATTTCACCGATTGGCTCGTTGTGCTTGAGGATCTGTGACGACTGCCGCCATCGCGTCACTTTGAAGACCTTACTCTTGTACGTTTGATCTTCAAAGGTAATCCGTGCACAGGTGATCTCCGGGTATTGCCAGGACAGGGGGAGGAAGTCTACGAGACATCGAAGGAAATGTTCCATGGAGTCATAATAGCGCTCTCCGAGCCGGGCGATTCCATAAAGGCAGTTCAATTCCTTGATGCGTTCACGAAGGGCAATCTCCATTTTACCCGGATCTATTTCATTATTGTGCGGAATGCGCCAGAGGAGTGAAAGCCACTCCTTGGGGTCGAATCCCTCCGGTAGGTAATCTTTTGGTGTAATCATTTCTGAATCGGGCATAGAGATGACTCATCTCTTATGGAATAAAAAACAGTATTATATAGGTAATAAATTGGCACATTATTACCTATATAATATGCGTAATATAATTGCAATATATTGATATTTACGGCTTCTATCTTAACAATTAAAAGAAAACAAATCAACGAAAATTTTCGTGAAGGAGGGCAAAATGTCAACTACTTCGCTTAATGTTGTCTTAAAGGGGCGGCGCAGTCAGCCACACCAGCTTATCGAGGTATTACAGGATATACAAGATCTATATGGATACATTCCTGCGGATGCCATGAAAACTGTGGCACAGGAACTCGGAGTTCCTCTCATAGAGGTATACCGTGTTGCCTGTTTCTATAAGGCATTCTCCTTGAAACCACGTGGGGAACATGTGATCACAGTATGTACGGGTACCGCATGTCACGTCAGGGGGAGTACTCTCCTGCTTGACCAGATTCAGGGTCAGCTCCGAATACAACCCGGACATACCACAGATGATGGTCTATTCACACTCGAATGCGTAAACTGCGTAGGTGCTTGTGCCCTGGGACCGATCATTGCCCATAATGGGATGTATGAACACCACATGACTCCTGGTAAGCTCCGTAAAATAATAGGAGACGTCTACGTTACAAAAAAGGAGGAATCCCACCATGGTTAAAATCAAGAACCCTCGCGATCTGGAATCTCTGCGTGTGAAAATCCAGAGAGAAAGGAAGAAAATTCACTCCACGATCATCATGTGTGGTGGAACGGGTTGTCAGGCATCGCAGTCTCTCGCGGTAATCGATGCAGTAAAGAATCAAATTGCCCGGCAGGGACTTCAAAAGAATGTACATGTTCGTGCTACGGGATGCCATGGTTTTTGTGAACAGGGACCCATAATGGTTATTGAGCCGGAAAACCTCTTTTATTGTCACGTTTCTGCTAAGGACGCACAGGAAATTGTTTCAAAAACCTTATTAAAAGGGGAGATCATCGAACGTCTCCTTTATGTTGATCCTGTGACCGGCAAGAAAATCCGGACAGAAGCAGAGATCCCTTTCTATAAAAATCAGGATCGGCAACTCTTAGCGTGTAGTAAGTTGGTTGATCCCAAATCCATTGATGACTACATCGCCATCGGAGGTTATGAGGCCCTTGCGCAAACACTCATGGGCATTACCCCTGAGGAAGTCATTGAAGAGGTGAGAGCATCGGGTTTACGCGGACGCGGGGGAGGAGGTTTCCCTACGGGCAGAAAGTGGTTCGAATGCTGGGAGGCGCCGGGTGATGAGAAATATGTGATCTGTAACGCCGATGAGGGGGATCCAGGAGCCTACATGGATCGTTGCCTCCTTGAGGCAAATCCTCATCTCGTCATCGAGGGGATGATGATTGGGGCCTGGGCTGTCGGTGCCCGACAGGGCTACATTTACGTGAGACACGAATACCCCCTTGCAGTGCGGCATGCCCGGTACGCAATCCATCAAATGCGGGAATATGGGCTTTTAGGTGATAACATTTTAGGTTCTTCTTTTTCCTTCGATATAGAGGTTGCAAGGGGAGGGGGTGCATTCGTCTGTGGAGAATCGACAGCACTCATGGCTTCAATAGAGGGAAAGGTCGGTGAGCCAAGGCCAAAGGATATCCACACCGTGAAGGAGGGTCTCTGGGATAAACCCACGGTGCTTAACAATGTGGAAACATGGGCCAATGTCCCTTCCATCATGCTCAAGGGTTCAAAATGGTTTGCGTCTAAGGGTACAAAAGGAAGTAAAGGAACGAAGATTTTTGCCCTTACCGGTCAGGTCAGGAATACGGGCCTTGTTGAGGTGGCAATGGGAACAACGTTGAACGAGATTGTATTCACGATCGGCGGCGGCTCGAAAACGGGAAAGGCTGTCAAAGCCGCGCAAACAGGAGGACCGTCAGGGGGCTGCCTGCCTGTCAGTAAGTTCGACCTCCCCGTTGACTTCGATGCACTCACCAAAGCGGGCTCCATGATGGGTTCCGGCGGTATGGTTGTTATGGATGAGGGAACGTGTATGGTTGATGTGGCAAAATATTTTCTGACTTTTCTTCAGGACGAATCCTGCGGCAAGTGCGTGCCCTGTCGCCTCGGGGTTGACAGGATGTTAGAGATAGTCACTGATATTACCGAGGGTAATGGTCGCCCGGAACATGTTGGCCTTCTGGAAGAGCTTGCGGAAACGGTGCGTGAGGGTTCCCTGTGTGCGCTGGGAAAAACGGCCCCCAATCCTGTACTTTCAACTTTGCATTATTTTTTTGATGAGTATGTCGCCCACATTGAGAAAAAACGCTGTCCTGCCGGAGTTTGCAAGTCCCTAATCAGTTACACTATCGATCCGGAAAAATGTGAAGGCTGCGGAATATGCATACGGGCGTGTCCGCACAATGCGGTAAAGGGTGAAAAGAAGAAAACTCACATCATAAATCTTCTGGAATGCCGTAAATGCGGGATCTGCATAGCGGAATGTAAATTTGATGCAATCATGGCTGGTTAGAGAGGTGAGAATATGCTTCAGTATGTGACATTAACAATCGATGGTTCCCGGGTACGTGCGGCGAAAGGAACGAGTGTTCTCGACGCAGCAATCGAATATGGCATTTGTATTCCTCATTTGTGTCATGTCCCGAGTTTGAGTGATATCGGTGCATGTCGCCTCTGTATTGTGGAGCACGTCAGGAACGGCTCATCGAATGTGACGACTTCCTGCACACTGAGGGTTCAGGAAGGAATGGTAATCCGGACGAACACAGAAAAAATAGTCAAGTTGAGACGCAACATCGCGGAACTGTTAGTTGCTGAGGCACCTAACTCACGGGCAGTCCAGGATATTGCGGTGCGCTGCGGGGTAAAGGAAGTCCGTTATCCCTTCAGAAATAACAACTGTATCCAGTGTGGACGGTGCGTGAGATACTGTAATCAATACTGGAGGGCCAATGTGCTTGGCTTCATCGGACGGGGGAAGGATCGACATGTAGACTATCCTTTAGGAACACGCCCGGATTTCTGCAAAAATTGCGGTGCCTGTACCCTCTATTGTCCGATGTCCGTAACACCTTGTGAAGGGCCGATGAAACGAGGGGAAGAGCATTTGTGCGGTAAATGCGAATCGCAACTTTCTATGTCAGCAAGTCTCCCCGGTGCATGCGTGCGGTGTGACTTGGGGAAAGGCTTTCAATGTGCGCGCCATGCCTGACATGTCATGGATCTTCATGGCAGGAGGAAAGTCCATCTTAAACAATTATCTGGATGATCATGATCTAAAAAACCGATGAGAATGGTGAGCAATGGGGTGGAGGCATCAGCCCCCTCCCCTTCTGCTGCCTAAATGATTCCCTTGCCCTCAAGCTCCTTCAGTTTTACCGGACCAACCCCCATGTATTTGAGATAGATATAACCGTTGTCATACCCCACGGGACGGCAAACCCACTTCGTCCGAGGGGGCGTTTCCGTCGCTTTCCACTGCGCCTGCACGCACACAACCGAACCGTAGACGGGGTCCT
>VGTB01000052.1 GCA_016874835.1 Deltaproteobacteria bacterium
CAGCAAAGACTTTTCGTCTTCCGTAAAAATATTCGAGGCGGAGATCGCCGATTACTACGAGCGTCACAGAGAGAGTTACAGGGGAAAAGGAGGGAAACCGGTTCCGCTTCCGGAAGTGAGAAATAAAATTGCCTCTGAACTGATACACAGACAGGCGATGCAAAAAGCCTCCGAGGCTGCCAAGAAAGCCCACGACACAATTTACCAGAAGGAAAATTTCGAAGACTACGCCAGGCAACACGGATTGGAGATCCACTCAACAGGGTTTTTCAATCCGAATAAGCCTCCGCAGGACTTGAGGCTGATCAACGATTTTCCCGCCGCCGTGCTGAACCTCAAAACTCACGAAACAAGCTCCGTTCTCTCGGACAATAGACGGTATTATCTTTTGAAGGTGGTTGCCAGAAACCCCTCCTATATCCCCTCACTTAAAGAGATTGAGACAGAAGTAAGCAAAAGATACGGGGACGAAGAATCACGTAACCTCGGCAAGAAAGAAGCCGATGCGATACTGGACCGTCTGAAGAAGGGGGAAACGATACACAAAGTGGCACAGGAGAAGGGCCTGCGCATTGAAGAAACGGGGCTCTTTGTTCCCTCTTCACCAGTACCCAAACTCGGAGCTTCCAGGGAACTGGGTGATACTCTTGCTGTACTTTCCGAGAAGAATCCTTATCCGGAAAATGTGTTTCTCGTGCAGGATCATTACGTCATACTGAGGTTCAAAGAGAGAGGGAAACTGAACACCGCCGACTTCGAGGCCAAAAAGGCATTGCTGAAAGTTTCGCTCAGGAGAATGAAGGCGAGCGAATACATTCTTTCGTGGCTCGAGAAAAACAAAGAATACATGATCAAAGAAGGAAAGTTGAAGATTCTCAAAGACGTCAAAGATCTCTGATCACTTTAAGTGTACCGCCGTACCGTTCATTCCTGATGGTGTTCCGAAACAAAGAGCGGTACATGTACAAATTGACCTACGTCCACCAGACCCCTGTCGGTGATTTTTAATTCCGGGATGACCGGCAGGGCGAGAAATGAAAGAGCCATAAAGGGTTCTTCCAGGTGACATCCCAGGATGCCCGCAGCCCCGTTCACCTCCTTCCAGCCGCGAGCGACTTCTTCAAGGGGAAGGTCCGACATGAGCCCTGCAACCGGAAGAGGAAGGCGTGACAAAATTTCTCCGTTCTTTGCGGCGACCAATCCTCCCCCCATTTTTTCTACTGCCTTTACCGCAGTGAAAATATCGGGGTCGGTACATCCCACGGCGATGATGTTGTGGGAGTCGTGGGCAACGGAAGAGGCCAGAGCACCCCCTTTGAGTCCGAAACCCTGTACCATACCGAGACCTATGTTTCCAGTGCCGTGGTGACGCTCGACAACGGCGATCTTGATCAGATCTCTCTTCGTGTCTGCCACGATGCTGCCATTGTACACCGGGGCTTTTACGACAACATTTTTCGTGAGAATCTGATCGGGAATGAGACCGATCACGCGGATGTATTCTCCCCCCTCCCTTATGGCAAAGGAATGGGGACCGTAAGATTTGATGTTCATCGATGATAAATTATCAGTCGGTGCAGGCCGGGGAAATTCGCAGGTGAAAACGCCGCGATCGAAGACCTTGCTGCCTTTCTTCAGTACTGTCTCTACCGTGACGGGCTGAAGCGATGACAGAATGAGCACATCCGCCTGAAAACCCGGTGCGATTGCGCCTACATGACGGAGGCCGAAGTAGCGGGCAGGGCTGAGCGTTACCATGGCAAGAGCCAGGAGGGGATCGATCCCCTGGCCGACCGCGATGTCAATGAGGTGGTTCAGGTGACCTTCCTTCAGGAGATCATGGGGATGGAGGTCATCGGTAACAAGGGAACATTGACACACCGTGTCCCGCGTCACGAGGGGCAGGAGGGTCTTCAGGTTTTTCGCCTGCGTTCCTTCTCTCATCATGATGTACATGCCTAAGCGCATCTTTTCTCTCGCTTCCTCCAGATCCGTGCATTCATGGTCCGAGCGGAGACCTGCGGCAATGTAGGCGTTAAGGTCCCTGCCGGAGAGAAGAGGAGAATGGCCGTCCCTTACATATCCCGAGAAAGCCTCGATTTTATCCAGCACACCGTTCATCCCCGCGACGACACCCGGATAATTCATCATTTCCGCCAGTCCCAGTACCCGCTCCTCTCTCTGAAATGCCTTCAGGTCTTCGCAGGTCAGTGTTGTTCCCGACGATTCCAGGGATGTTGCCGGAACACAGGAGGGGAGCATAATATAGATATCTACCGGAAGACCTTCGCTGCTCTCGATGAGGTAGCGAATGCCTCTTTTACCGACGACGTTTGCAATTTCATGAGGATCCGCGATTATGGCGGTGGTTCCATACGGGAGCACCGCTTTTGCGAGTTCCGGGGGCGAGAGCATGGTGCTCTCAATATGAAAATGACCGTCGATAAAGCCGGGGCAGAGAAACATTCCCTCTGCGTCGATTACCCGGGGGCCTTCGTAACTACCGACACCGACGATGAGACCGTCGTATATGGCAACGTCCGCTTCGACAATCTCACGGGAAAAGACATTTATCACCCTCCCCCCTTTCACCACTAAATCGGGAGGACGTTCACCTCTGGCCGCCCTGATCCGATTTTTCAGCTGCTCAACCGCCATACCCCTTCCCTGTTCATTTGAAAATAATGTTCGCTCTGAGATACTCCACAAAATAACGATAAAACGCCACAATCACGAGGGAATGTGTTATTTCCCCGGCACTGATGAGGCGGGGAATTTCCGAAAGCGGCCGGAGGATTACAGAAATATCTTCCCGGTCATCCTGGTTTTGCTCACCTGCGGGAAAGACGTTTCTGGCGAGAAACGTATAGCAGAGATTATTCTGAATGGCCGGGTTTGGATGCACGGTGCCCAGAGGGACAAGGGATTCTTCCCTGTAACCGGTTTCTTCCCACAATTCCCGCCGTGCCGCTTCTTCCGGCGAATCGGAAGGGTCAATAAGTCCGCCGGGAATCTCCAACGTCACATTGCGGATGCCGTGGCGGTACTGCTGCACCAGCACGACTTCATCTGCCGGTGTGACGGGAATCACATTGACCCAGGGGGATGATTCCAGAACAAAAAATTCATGCGTCTCGTTTGTCCGGGGTGACCTTGCCCGATCGGTCCGCAGGTTGAAAACCCGGTATGATTTATCTAAATGACTTGAGATGATCGTCCAGGCCTTGGGAATCATAAAGGCACCTCATGAAAATGCTCATAACGAACAGGAAGTGTATCTCAGCCGCAGCAACGCTGCCTTCGATTGATTGGAGGTTACCGACAGGAAAGGATGTATATCATGTTATCATGCAAAAAAGAAGGGGAACAACCCCGGAAGTTGCCAAGACGCTTGAAACACTTGACAATGCGACGAAAAAGAATTACTCATTGAACCAACCTATGCAAATCAACAGCAGTTCATTAGATAATTCTCATGATGACCTCATCTTCAATCGATTCCTGATCAGAGCAATTGAAATAAGCGAACGTTATCCATGCCGTCTCCACGGGGGATTACATTCATATTGACCGGTTGTTTTACAAGTGATAGGATAGTCGAAATTCTGGTCTATTGGGGAGGGAGAACAATGAAAACACTGTCGCTATCGGAAGCGAAGGCGAAACTGAGCGCCCTTGTGGAAAATGTGCTTTCCAGCGATGAGGAGGTGATCATTACCAAGAACGGCGTTCCCGCCGCAGTGCTTATTAGTCCCGATGAATACGCAAGCTGGAAGGAGACGTTCACGGTTATGTCGGACGGCGAACTGATGGAGGAAATTAAGAGGGGTCTTGTCCAGTTGAAAAAGAAAAATGCGAAGCTCTACACTCTTGAGGAACTGTGACACAGCACATCTATCGTTTACGCATCCCGGATGAAACGGCCGACCTCATCCGGGGATTGCATCCTGAATTGAAGAGAAAAATCAAAGCCGCTCTTAAGGCGATCCTTTCCGAACCGTATGCGGGGAAGGCCCTTAAGGACGATCTCTCCGGTTTAAAAAGTTATCGCACAGGCAGGCTCAGGATTATCTACCGACTCCACGGAAAAGAAGTTCAGATTGTCGCAATCGGCCCCCGCAGGAAAATATACCTGGAAACATACAGGCTCTTGAAGAAACCTTAAAACGAGATATCTAACACTGTCTTACGAAAAGACCCCGACCGTAAGAATCGCGGCGCCCTATATAATTTTATGGCTTCTTGATACAGGCTCTTGATGTTCTCTTCGTCTTTCCAATTTGACAAATGCTTGAAAATACTTGACAACAATGCAGGAAATGCTTAACAATCTACATGAAAAGGGTAAATAGAAAGTGATTTCCGAAGCCATTCTTAAAGAAATCAAAGAACGTCTGGTTTCCCAGTTCCATCCAGATAAGATCATTCTGTTTGGATCACACGCAAGGGGAACTGAAGATGACCGCAGCGATATAGATATCGTCGTTATATTTCCATTTCAAGGCAAACGCCGCTCCCTGATGGTCGCAATGGATCGTGCGCTAAAAGGGTTGGGAATTGCCCGGGACATCATTGTGCTAACCCCCGAAGAATTTGAGAGAGATCGTTATATTCCAGGAACTATTGCCCGGCCAGCGTGGCTGGAAGGAAGAATCCTTTATGAACGTCTCTGATGATCCTATTGTGAAGAATGTCAGGCAGTGGCTGACATTTGCCGATGAAGACCTGAACTTGGCAAAACACGGCCTGACTCTTACGACGGGAATACCCTATCGACTAATCGCTTACCATGCACAGCAATGCGTGGAAAAACATCTGAAGGCCTACCTGGTCTTTCGTGGCATTGACTTCCCCTATACGCACAACATCTCCCTCCTGCTTGAGCTATGCGCCGAATCAGCTGACTGGACAGCCGATATCCAGGACGCCGAAGAATTATCACCATATGCAGTCACCGCGCGCTATCCTGGCGAAGACGAAGAAGTTACGTCAGAAGAAGCATCTCGCGCAATTGAAATCGCCGATGACGTAAGAAATACTGTACGTCTGGCTTTGACCAACGCCGGCTTTCAACTTTAGTAGAGCTTTGGTCTATAAACCATTTTTTTGATTTCTCCTATGATGGCGGAATCCGCGTATGCGGGAAAAGCCCTGAAGGATGATCTCTCCGGTATAAAAAGTTATCGCATAGGCAGGCTCAGGATTATCTATCGACTCTACGGCAAAGAAGTTCAGATTGTCGCAATCGGCCCCCGCAAGAAAATATACCTGGAAACATACAGGCTCTTGAAGAAATCTTAAAACGAGATATCCAATACTATCTTGCGAAAGTTTGTTCATAAAGGAGATTAGCAACTAATCGTCATTCCGGTATGTCCTTAGCCGGAATCCAGGGGTGTTTGACATATCAAAAGGAGTGATCTTGCATAAATCCGCATTGTGTCATTTCGACCGCAGGGAGAAATCTAAATGAATGCCCAGAAATACTACGCCCATACAAAAGAAGGCCGCCCTCCGGAGGAATGGCAACCCCTTGAGGAACACCTGAAAAATGTCGCGGAACTGGCTCAATCGTTTGCCGATTCATTTGGGGCTGGCGATTGCCGGGCTGTGGCATGATCTGGGAAAATGCGCAGTCTCATCAACAAATAGAACGGTAAGCGATATCTGAAAATTGAGGGAGCAAATTAATGCCCCAATACATAGCCCATAAAAATCAGAGACTGCATGAACACCTAGAAGGTGTTGCTGAACTTGCTAAAATTCACGCTGGAAAGATCGGTTTGGGAAATTACGGCGAACTACTGGGCCTTCTTCACGATTTCGGAAAATACAGTTCCGAATTTCAAAAGTACATCTCGGCTGCATTAAAAAAAGACGACCTACAGTTTAATCCAGACGAAGACGAAGAGTTCGAAGACCCGACGGGGAAAAAAGGCAAGATTGACCACTCCACTGCTGGCGCCCAGTTTTTTTTCCGTAAAAACGGCTCATCCAATGCACATAAAATAATTGGGCAGATTCTTTCCCTTTGCCTGGTGTCGCATCACTCAGGCCTGATCAACTGCTTAACGACTGATAACAGCGGGACATGGGATTCCTATTCACGGAGGCTATCGAAAAATGATACGAAAACTCACCGAGAGGAATGTGCAAGAAATATTGATAAGCATGTACTCGAAAAAATAAATACCATACTCGCGGACATGTCCTTTACAAAGCCATTTGAAGAAAAGTGCCGTGATATTGTGCGTACTTCTCCAGAGAGAAACCATCTCTCAACGGTTGCACAGTTCCAATTAGGTTTGCTTGTGAGGTTTCTTTTCAGTGCTCTCATTGACGCTGACCGACAGGATACGGCTGATTCAGAGAAACCCAAAACAGCACAGTATCGCCAGCAAGGAAATTATCAGTCATGGAGTACACTGATTGAGCGGCTTGAAAACAAGTATACAACTTTTAAAACAAAAAACCGCGTTGATGAAATTCGCAAAGAAATATCTATACATTGTCTTCATGCCGCAAAACAACCGAAGGGATTGTTCACCCTTACAGTGCCAACTGGGGGTGGTAAAACTCTTGCGAGTCTTCGATTCGCGCTTCATCATGCAGAAGAACATGGCTTTGATAGAATTATCTATATAATCCCGTTTACAACTATCATTGATCAAAATGCACAAGTAGTGCGGGAAATACTCGAACCCAAAGAGTACCCTGAAGATACCGGTAAAATTGTTCTTGAGCACCATTCAAACATTGGAGCCGACGCACAGAGTTGGAAAGAAAAACTCCTGACCGAGAATTGGGATGCGCCGGTTGTTTTTACCACGATGGTACAATTCCTGGATGCCTTTTTCGGAGCGGGAACCCGCGGCATAAGGCGAATGCACCAGTTAGCGAACGCTGTAATTGTTTTTGATGAGATTCAAACACTCCCGATAAATTGCGTCCATCTCTTCAACAATGCAATCAATTTTCTGGTTAATCACTGTGGGAGCAGTGTGGTTCTCTGCACCGCTACACAGCCGCTTTTGGGATCAGTCGATGAAAAGAAAGGCGCCCTTAAACTGTCTGAAAAGAAAGAGCTCATGCCGGATGTGGCCAAACTTTTTGCCAATCTGAAAAGGGTACACTTTCATGACTGCCGTAAATCCCCCGGCTGGACTTACTCTGAGATAGCTGCGCTTGCGGTTAGGCAAGTTGAGAAGAATGGAAGCTGTCTTGTTGTGGTCAACATAAAGAAAGCCGCTCGTATCATTTTCGAGGAAGCGAAAAGAGACGGCCTTGAAGTTTTTCATTTGAGCACGGGAATGTGTCCCGTACATCGGAAACAGGTGCTCAAGATGATTCGTAAGAAACTTGATGATGGAGAGCCGATTCTCTGTGTCAGCACACAGCTTATTGAAGCGGGTGTTGATATAGATTTCCGTTCGGTTATACGCATGCTTGCCGGACTTGATTCCATTGCACAGGCTGCCGGCCGATGCAATCGTCACGGTAGCCCGGAAATCGGCCATGTGTTTGTTGTCAATCCCGTTGAAGAGAACCTAGACTACTTGAAAGACATTACAGTCGGCAAAGAAAAGACAAACCGTGTTCTCGATGATTATAAATC
The DNA here is from genome assembly GCA_016874835.1 of Deltaproteobacteria bacterium. Classification (GTDB taxonomy): domain Bacteria; phylum Desulfobacterota; class Syntrophia; order Syntrophales; family UBA2185; genus VGTB01. The sequence goes on from VGTB01000052.1 coordinate 7,616, forward strand.
TGATGAATCAGGGTATGACAATGACATCATCAGCCCAAAGATGCTTAAGTGGTACTATCAAAATTACTTTTATGATCGAAAAGATGTCATGGATTATCCTGTCAATTCAAATCGCAACGACACACTTTTGAATATGCTCTCATGTAACAGCCTTACCGTTGCTGATTTCCGGCGAGCAAACAGGACAATGCCGACAATTAACCTTCGCCAGTCATTTATGACAGCGGCAAAACTGTTCAAGTCGATCGATGCACCGACGCGAAGTGTTATTGTCGGTTATGGCGATGCAGGAAGAGAATTAGTCGAACAGCTTTGTTCCGCATTCGAAGTGGAAAAACAATATGCACTGATTAAAAAAGCGCAACAATACTCGGTCAACCTGTTTCCATATGAATTTGAAAGATTGGCAGAACAGAACGCGCTTCATAGAGTGCAGGCGGAGACGGAAATATTCTACCTTGATGACAAGTATTACAGTGAACAATTTGGAATTTCCATGGACCAAGTAAACAAGGAGGGGTTTTTACATGTATGAGACTGCAAAGAATAGCATTGAATTCAGGCTGTGGGGCAGATATGCCCTCTTCACCGACCCGCTTACTAAAATCGGTGGAGAGAAATGTTCGTATCATCTGCCGACCTATGAGGCACTGAAGGGTGTCTGCAAATCAATCTACTGGAAACCTACGATTGCATGGGTGGTTGATGCTGTGCGTGTAATGAGGCGGATTCGTACTCAGACCAAAGGCACAAAACCGTTAAATTATGGAGGCGTTTATCCCAGCGAAAAAATTCCAGGTAAAAAGCAAGAGAACTTTAATGACCTTGCAATATACACATTTTTGACAGGCATTGATGATAAGGCAAATGATGAAAGTAGAAAATATGGTGTGGAGTATCAGGTGCGAGCCCATTTTGAATGGAACAAGCACAATAAGGAATTGGAAAAAGACCGCATCGACGGCAAGCATTATGCGATTGTCAAGCGGATGCTTGACCGTGGCGGAAGGCAGGACATCTTCCTCGGCACTCGCGACTGTCAAGGATATGTCGAACCGTGTATCTTCGGTGAAGGCAAAGGCGCTTATGATGGAGACGATGAGATCGCTTATGGGCTGATGTTTCATGGGTTTGATTATCCCGATGAAACGGGTACCGACGAGTTGCACGCTCGGTTCTGGTATCCAACACTTAAGAACGGGATACTGGTTTTTGATCGACCAGAAGATTGCAAGTTTAGGAAGTTTGTTCGGAGGATGGACACAAAGAGCTTTGGTACCGGAAATGTAAAATCGGTCGAACTTGAAGCCGAGGAACTGGGGGTGATGGGATGAGTTGGATACGGAAGCTTTATGAGACTTATGACGCTTGTAATGGCAATGAAAACATTCCCGATATTGAAGACTTGTGCCCTGTCGGATATTCCGTTCAAAATGCGCACGTTGAAGTTGTAATAGACAAAGACGGAAATTTTAGAAGAGCATTGCTGGTTGATAAAAAAGATTCAAAGACATTGATCCCGGTTACTGAAAAGTCATTGACAGGAAGAACTAGTGGAATTGCGCCTCACCCGCTCTGCGATTCACTTCAGTATTGCGCTGGTGATTATGAAAATTATGGGGATAGAAAACCTTATTTTGACAGTTATTTAGAGAATTTAAAGGCATGGACAAAATCAAGTTACTCGCACGAAAAGGTTGAAGCCATTTATAGCTATGTGTCAAAGCGAACTTTAGTCAAAGACCTAATCGATAAAGGACTACTCACTGTAAAAGAAGGGAAACTGGCCATCGTTGAAAGGACAAATGAAAAGGAAAGAGTTAAAGTTACCGCTCCAAACAAAAATGATACACCAATAATTGTAGATTCTAAAGAACTTCATCCGATCATGAAACTTCTTTCTGCAGATGACAAGGGCATAAAAAACCAGGCAAAGGTTTTTGTTCGTTGGAAAGTGGAATCCGACGGCTCTTTGTGTTCCGAAACATGGAAAGATAAAACGCTTTTTGAAAAGTGGGCGGAACACGAAAGTACACGCGACGTTGCAAAAGGCTTTTGTTACGTCACCGGCGAAAAAGAAACCGATATAGCCCAAAAACATCCCGCAAAGCTTCGTAGTGGCAAAGATAGCGCAAAACTTATCTCATCAAATGATACGAGCGGTTTCACTTTTCTTGGTCGATTTGAATCTGCCAACGAAGCGGCATCTGTCTCTTCAGTAGTGACACAAAAGGCTCATAGCGCCCTCCGCTGGCTTATTGGACGCAAACAGGCATTTCGTAGTGACAATCTAGTCTTTGTGTCATGGGCAAAAACAGGAAAGCCAATCCCAAATCCTTGTGCCAGTTCCTGGGATTTCCTTGGCGAGGATTTGAGAACAGGCGATTCTTCGAATTCGCAAATCGGAGATGTTGGTCAATCTTTTGCGCTTCGCTTCAATAAGAAACTTGCCGGATATAAAACCACCATTAACGATACGGAAGATATTGTCGTAATGGGTCTGGATTCTGCGTCACCAGGACGCATGGCAATTATCTTCTATCGCGAACTAACTGGTTCTGAATTTCTTGAACGCATAGAAAAATGGCATTCAGATTTTGCCTGGTTTCAGAACTACGGCAGGGATAAGGGCGACAAAAAGAAGGTGATTCTATTTCAGGGCGCACCAGCACCAAAAGACATCGCATGGTGCGCATATGGGAGCAAAGTCGAAGGGAAAAACGGCATTAAACTTCTCAATGCCACCGTAGAACGCCTTCTGCCCTCAATCATTGACGGCAGACCTGTCCCCCGCGATTTAATTGAGCAATGTGTCCGCCGTGCTTCGAATAGGGTTAGTTTCAAGCAGGAAAAGGATGGGCGACAGCCAGACTTTGAAAAATGTCTTGGTATTGCATGTTCAATATATAAAGGATTCTACAATGAAAGGGGGTACATTATGGCTCTTGAAGAAGACAGAAATTCGCGTGACTACCTATATGGCAGATTGCTTGCGGTGGCGGAGAAAATTGAATCAATGGCTCTTTACTTCGCTAATGAAAGACGGGAGACCGCTGCAGCGCGGCTGATGCAACGATTCGCCGATAGACCGTATTCAACTTGGCGAACAATCGAGACAAGTCTTGCTCCTTACAAATCCCGTATCAACGCGAAAAGGCCCGGTTTGCTCAACGGTTATATGGAGCTGATCGATGAAATTGCCTGTAAATTTGAAACTGACAAGTTCAAGCTGGATAGCCGTTTGGAAGGAGAATTCCTATTGGCTTACCATTGCCAACGGAAATGGCTGAATGAGCATAAAAGGGAAAAAAGACAATGGGTGATGAAATCAGCCGACGATGTAGAAAATCAGAAAACAGATTTAGAAAAATAAACTAACCACAAAAGGAGGAATGTGTATGTCTACCCTGACAAAAAAGATCGATTTCGCAGTCATCATAAGTGTTAAGAATGCGAATCCTAATGGAGATCCGTTGGATGGGAACCGTCCCCGTACTGATTACGATGGACTCGGCGAGATGTCAGATGTGTGTCTCAAACGAAAGATCCGGGATAGATTACTTGAAAATGGTAAAAACATCTTCGTCCAATCCGATGATAACAAAATAGATGAGTTCCCAAATCTCCGGAAAAGAGCTGAAGCTGCACTTGGCAGTATTAAAAACATACCAGATATCCGAAATAAAGCCTGCGCAAAATGGTTTGATGTGAGAGCTTTTGGTCAAGTTTTTCCTTTTAAAGGATCTGAGAAAAAAGGGAAGAAAAATCAGAATATTGATAGCTCCGAAGATGGGAGCAGTGGCGCTGGTGTATCAATAGCTATAAGAGGGCCAGTTACAATACATCCTGCTTTTAGTTTGGAAAGCATTAGAAGTCACATTATATCCGAACAGATTATAAAATCGACAAGTCTTGAAGGCGATGGGATTAATCGACAATCTGATCAAATGGGTATGAAACACCGTATTGGCAAAGATGTTGTTTATGTCACTTACGGAAGCATGAATCCCCAGCTTGCTGAACGAACAGGCTTTTCGGATGAGGATGCCGCGGTTATCAAAGGGATTCTTCCCAAGCTTTTTGAAAATGATGCCTCTTCGGCTCGCCCTGAAGGAAGTATGGCCGTGAGGAAAGTTATCTGGTGGGAGCATAACTGTAAGTCAGGACAATACTCATCTGCAAAAGTGCATAAGACGCTTACTGTAAATACTGATGGAAGTCACTCTTTGAAAAATTTGGATGGCCTCGAACCACAAGAGATTGACGGTTTTTAGACAGACTTTCCGAATGGCGGAGATCGTGCATGACGAGACAGTATTTTGCGACTGCTTTATCTACAAGCGGTCGAAGACGCACGACCAAATGATTCAAGCGGCGCGCGCGGTAAACAGAATATCTCCGCGATTGCGTCAGGAAAATGAGGGATAGAATGGAATCGAATACCGCCGTATCCAGGGGAAAGAAATTTGAAGAACACTTCATAGTGATGAATAGTGGTTTTTTGCACCGAGGGAAAAAGTAAAAGTCATGACATTTTGTCTCGGGTTGGTGTTGACTGCACCGGAAAGGCAACTGATTCAGACAGGAAATTGAAGGAGTGATATTGCTGGTATGATGACTTTAAAGAAATTCATATCCGGTCTTGATACAATTCCCGTAACTACATCATGGTATCTGACCGACATAAGCGAAGCGAAAGGCAGGCAAGATCTCTATACAAGGCAGTCACCTCAGCGCTTAAAGGCTCTCAAAGAGCATGCCCTGGTTGAGAGTGCAGTTTCATCCAACCGCATTGAGGGCATTGAGGTTGACAGAAAACGTATCGGCACGATCATCTTTGGCAAAGCGCTCCTGCATGACCGATCCGAGGAAGAAGTCCGGGGCTACCGTGAGGCGCTCAACCTCATCCATGATAAGGGATCAGCGTTGCCGCTTACGGAAGATTGTATCAGGGAGTTATATCGTCTGACACGGGGCGAAATATGGGACGCCGGAAAATTCAAAGAGAAGGACAGCGACATAATCGAAAAGCGCCCGGATGGTACATCGATCATAAGGTTTCAAACCGTTCCGGCCGATAAAACACCTTTCTGCATGGGAAAAGTCATTGATTCTTGGAATGTCTGCGTTCGCGACGCAACGGTTCATCCGCTCATAGCGATGGCGGCATTTAATCTGGACTTTCTCTGCATACACCCTTTCCGCGACGGAAACGGCAGGGTATCCCGGCTGCTTATGCTTCTTCAGTGCTATCATCTGAGAATCGAAGTCGGTAGGTATATCAGTATCGAGCGCCTCATCGAGCAGAATAAAGAAAGATACTACGAAACATTAAAGCTGAGTTCGGCAAGCTGGCACGTAGGTAAACACGATCCCTGGCCTTACATCAATTTTATCTGCTTCATTCTCAAGAGCGCTTACAAAGAATTTGAAGAAAGATTGGGCAGGCTTCCTCAACCAAGGGGAGAGAAGACGGCCATTGTTAATGATGCTCTCAGAAGCTTCTCCCGCGATTTCAGTGTCGCCGATATATCGAGGAAGTGCCCCGGCGTTGGTATTGATATGATACGCAGGGTGCTCAAAGACCTGCAAGCCCAGGGAGTGGTTGAATGTCTTGGCCGTGGCAGGAATGCAAAATGGAAGAATACCGGAAATTAGGTAATAAAAATTAATATAGGTAATAAATTAGGTAATAGAGAGCGACATGTACGACATAGACGACCTGATCCAGCTTTCGGCCTTGCAGCACATGGCCTTTTGCCCCCGCCAGTGTGCGCTCATCCACATTGAGCAAACATGGACGGAGAGCGGCCTCACCGCCGAAGGCCGGATCATGCACGAACGTGTTCACGATGAAGACCGGGAGTCGAGAGGCAACGTAAAAATTGAATACGGCGTGCCGTTGAGATCCCTCCGCCTGGGGTTGGTCGGAAAGGCTGATGTCGTGGAATTTCATCGAAAAGCCGATGACAGGTGGCAGCCTTTTCCCGTCGAGTACAAGCGCGGAAGACCTAAGGCGGAACACTGCGACAAGGTGCAGCTCTGCGCCCAGGCCATGTGCCTGGAAGAGATGCTGGGGGTATCTATTCCTGCAGGCGCAATCTTCTATGGACAGACGCGACATCGCCTGGATGTCGCCTTCGATGAAGCGTTGAGGAAGGAAACGGAAGACACGGCAAAACAGGTACAAGCGCTGATTGAATCCGGCAGCACCCCCAAACCGGTTTATATGAAACGGTGCGAAAGATGTTCGCTGAACGCCGAATGTCTTCCGAAAACAATGCAAAAGAAACGGTCGGTAAAAACCTATTTGACACGAGTAACAGGTGAGTCATGAAGAAACATCTCAATACCCTGTTCGTCACCACCCAGGGGGCTTACCTCTCGAAAGAGGGGGAAACGGTTGTCGTCAAGGTGGATAAAGAGATACGACTCCGGATTCCAGTCCATACCATCGGCGGCATTGTCTGCTTCGGAAACGTTTCGTGCAGCCCTTTTCTTATGGGGTTCTGCGCAGAAAACGGCGTGGGTATCAGTTTTTTATCCGAATACGGAAGGTTTCTGGCGCGGGTGCAGGGGCCGGTATCGGGCAACGTCCTCCTGCGTCGGGAACAGTACCGCCGCGCTGACGATCCGAAAGCGTCTGCCGATATGGCAAAAGCCGTGCTTACCGGCAAGATAGCAAACTCACGGACGGTTCTGCAACGAGCATTGAGAGATCACGGCGCGAAACTGGACGAGAACAGTCTACGGCAGGCAGTGACCATCCTGAACCGCTGTCTGGATTCTCTGGAGAGGGTATCCCTGTTGGACGCCGTCCGGGGAATCGAAGGGGATGCTGCGCATTGCTACTTTGCCGTGTTCGACCATTTGATTGTTTCTCAGAAGGAGTCCTTCTCCTTTCAGGAGCGGAATCGCCGACCGCCTCTGGATAATGTCAATTGTCTGCTGTCTTTTCTCTATTCGTTATTGGTGCATGATATTCGTTCCGCCTTAGAGACCGTAGGATTGGATCCGGCAGTGGGATTTCTCCATCGTGATCGTCCAGGGCGACCCGGACTTGCGCTCGATCTTATGGAAGAGTTCCGGCCTTTTCTTGCAGATCGATTGGCACTATCCCTTATTAATCTCAGGCAGGTGCAGGAGAAAGGCTTTAGAAAATCGGATTCCGGGGCAGTTCTGATGAATGACGAAACGAGAAAAAAATTGCTTGTGGCATATCAGGAAAGAAAGCAGGAAGAGATTCTTCATCCCTTTATCGATGAAAAGGTTACCATCGGGATGTTGCCGCACATACAGGCTCTGTTGCTTGCCCGTTATTTACGGGGGGATATAGACGGCTATCCGCCCTTTATCTGGAAATAGGAGGTGGCATCATGTTTGTCGTTGTGAGCTATGACGTCGCCAATGTCGATGGTGCCGGCGCGCGGCGCTTGCGCAGGGTTGCGCGAGCCTGTCTTGATTATGGACAGAGGGTGCAATACTCCGTGTTCGAATGCATCGTCGATCCCGCGCAGTGGGCTGCGTTGCGTCAGAGATTGATTGATGAAATTGACACGGAAGAAGATAGTCTCAGGTTCTACTATTTAGGTTCTAACTGGAGACGGCGTGTAGAACATGTGGGTGCGAAAAAAACAATCGATCAGGAAGGGCCTCTGATCGCTTGAGGTCTGTCCGCGAACCTGGTGTGGACGTACTTTTACCGGGAAGCTCGCGGAGCATGCAAACATTTAATAATATTAATTTTTTACAATGCTCTTTGAAAACTGAATAAAATTGAGATGAGAAAACGGAAGCGTGCGCGGAATTCCTGAGAATATTTTTTTAAAATTAGCAATTTAAATTTAGACAGTCGCTCCCCGCGCGGGAGCGTGGATTGAAACCGGTCGTGTCCTATAT
>VGTB01000053.1 GCA_016874835.1 Deltaproteobacteria bacterium
AGGACAGCATGCAGACAACAATGTCGATATACAGGAATTCATGATAATGCCTGTCGGCGCCAAAAGCTTCAAAGATGGGCTTCGTATGTCCGCAGAAGTCTTCCACAACCTCAGATCGGTCCTGAAAAGCAAAGGGTATAACACCGCAGTGGGTGATGAGGGAGGATTCGCACCGAACCTCAAATCCAATGAAGAAGCGCTCGTGGTGATCATGGAAGCCATCGAAAAGGCCGGGTACAGGGCGGGAAAAGACCTCTATATCGCCATTGATACCGCCGCCAGCTCCTTTTTCGCCGACGGAAAGTACGTCATGGCAGCGGAAAAGAAACCCACCAAATCGGCAGAGGAAATGGTCAGGTTCTATCAGGATCTGGTAAAAAAATATCCCATTATATCCATCGAGGACGGTCTGGCGGAGGACGACTGGGATGGATGGAAGATGCTCACCGACGCGCTGTCTGACAAAGTCCAGATCGTGGGTGACGACCTCTTCGTCACGAACAAAAAGAGGCTGGAGAAAGGAATTTCTTTAGGTGTTGCCAACTCCATCCTGATAAAACTCAACCAGATCGGAACCCTCACGGAGACTCTCGAGACAATCCAGAGAGCGAAAGAGTCGGGCTACACAACCGTCATTTCTCACAGGTCGGGTGAGACGGAAGACACATACATGGCCGATATCGCCGTGGGCGCAAATTGCGGTCAGATAAAGAGCGGCTCTCTTTCCCGGAGCGAGAGACTGGCAAAATACAACCAGGTGCTGAGGATAGAAGAGGAATTGGGAGATTACGCGGTCTATCCGGGGAAATCGGCTTTCTACAGTATCAGGAAAAAAGCCGGAACCAGAAAGTAAATCCGGCCGGAGACGGCAAACCGTCCGGCGTGTGCCGCGGTCTCGCAATCCATCGCAGACGGATTCTCAAAGACCGCACGGAGCGGGTACCGCGGGGCGTTGCAGGGAGACGCTGCAGAGTCTCGGATCGCGTGAAGTTTCCTCCTTCATAGGAATCTGAACAACCGGCGCCGGAGAGAATCCATCTTTTCCTTATTCCCGGAAAACGTATATGTAACAACCTCTTTCCTGTCGCCTTTCTCAACATCTTCCGAGAAGATGACAATTTCTTCATCTTCCAGGAATCGCATGGCATTCTGATAGTTGGACTGCGAGAGAGCTTCCGCTCTTCTTATCTCTCCCTTTTTGTGCATCTTTACACCAAGCTGCTGGATTTTTTTCAACCATTCCTTTTCCTGTTTCGGTTCCTTCCTGAGATAGCGGCAACCTCTGATCACGACCCAGTACGATTCAAAATAATTGTGAATGAGGCCGACAAAGGGCATGAGACTCCTTCTCCCTTTGCCCCTCACCTCAACAAGGGTCTGCCCGTTGGATTCGATGCCCTTAATCATCCCCTTGCTGTGCAGATACGAGAGGACCTCCTTCACCTCGCCAACATCTTCAGTCCGGTCATCAAAGATGAATTCATGCCAGAAAAGTCTTTTCAGGAATTGATAGTCCCTGAGAATCCGGTCGATCGCCACGGTGTCCTCATGGCTTGAGAGGAGCGAAGCTGAAACAAAACTCACAGGAAGGAAGTAATGGAGAATATTATTTTTATAATATTCAAGCTTTAACCGTTTGTCATCATCGAGGCTATACACGATTTCCTCGATTTCATCCCGTTCATTCTCATCCACGCCTATCTTCGATATTATTCCCGCCTGCTCAAACAGGTAAAGTGCTTCGCCCACAGCCCGATCCATATTGACCAGGGTGGCAGCCAGATTAACCTTCCGGCAGGAGAGATACTCATGGAAATTTCTCAACACGCCTATGAGCTCATCGTGTGATATGCCCCTTCTGTCGTGGGAGAGGAGCCCGGACGCCACGAGAGAGAACGGGGTGACGACAGATACCTTATTGATTTCCAGGGCGATTTCATAACCGATTTTTCTATAAAAGCTCTGCCGCTCTTCCGTGGTCATCTCCTCAAAGGGTATCTCCTGAGCCGTCAGGTAAGACTTGAGAAAAATCGGTTCGCCCACATTCACATAGACACGGCCGTAACGTTTCCTCAAAAACCTGCGACTTCTGATGACATCCGATGTCGTCTCTTTCTTCTTCGGCACTCCCCCGATCTCCCTGAGATAGGACTCCTCTTCTATCACCCGGTCATAGCCGATATACACGGGGATCGCCGCGAGATCCTCACAGGCTTTCTTCTGGTAGGCCTGTATGAGCATTGAGAGAAGACCATATTTGGGCATCACCATTTTACCACTGCGGCTCCTCCCCCCTTCGATGAAAAACTCAAGGGGAAGCCCTTCCTTCAGAAGCACCTCCAGATATTTCGCGAATATTTCCCCGTAGAGGATATTTCCCCTGAAAGTGCGTCGTATGAAAAAAGCCCCCGATTTCCGGAAAAGATATCCCAGCGGCCAGAAGAGGAGATTGGTACCCGCTGCGACAAAGGGCATCTGGATGTTGTTCTTGTAAAAAACATAGGAAAGGAGGAGGTAGTCGATATGGCTCCGGTGACAGGGAATGATCACAAAAGGCATTCTTTTCGATATATTTCGTATCTTCGCCAATCCCGGTTTATCAATGACAACACCGTCGTAGATATTGTTCCACAACCACGTGAGAAATCTCTCCCACAGTTCTATCAACGTTTCACTGTAATCGGCGGCAATTTCCCTAACATACTTATTCGCTTCCTTCACGAGGGACTCCCGGTCTTTAATACCGCGGGCAACCATGTTGTCAATGAACTCATTGATGCCCCTGTCGCCGAGAACCATGCTGATCATTTCCTTTCTCGACTTCAGCACGGGACCCACGATACTCGTTCTCTCTTCATCGATACGATCGATCAACTCTCTCCGGAGATCACGATACATCGTCTCCGGAGGTATGGTGCCGTTCTGTGCGACGAATTCCCTCAGATTCACGGAATCTGCGGGAATCACGGTGGCCATGTGGGAATAGCGGAGAAATGTAATCACCCTGCCCAGTGCATCCGTGTCTTCTGTCTGGCCGAACAATATATTCACGATGCTTTCCTTCTCTATTTCCCGCCTTCTCCCGTACGTCACCATCACCGGAACGACGTGAATCGGGACTTCCAGGTTTTTCTGTGTCTCAATCAACTGTGTGATCGCCTCTTGCGTGTCACGGTTCTCAAAATATTCCGAATCGCCTAAATGGACAACGACGCTTTTCCTCTCCGTGATGAGTCGTTTGAAATAACCGGTTTTGCACGCATCTAAAACGTTTCTTTTGAAGATGAGGTGAACTAAGAATGACAAAACAACCCGGACAGCCATGGGGAACGGCTGCCAGAAGAGCATGTTTATGCCATGGCAGTATACAGGTCTCGGGATCCCCTTTCTCGCGGAGAGTTCCCGGAGGATGAGGCTGTTGAGCTGGCTCTTATGCTTCAGCGCATATACCACAATCCCGGAATGGGAGAGTGTGTGTAACTCTTCGACAAATTCATCTGTGAGTTCGACCTTGGACAACACTTTCTTGACGAGCCAGAAGAGCGGGAAATTGTCCTCCCGGTAGAGGCGGCTCGCATAGAATTCTCCGATCTCCGTCGTCCACGATCTAATTTTTGACAGGATGGACATGTCCCCTCTGCCGTTCCACCGTTCTCAATCTTCTAACCGGAATTCACCGGGAAACCGCTCTCTCATGATGCGGGTTACGAATTCACGGATTTCGGCAGCCGACGAGAATTTCATGACCCGTTCCAGCAGCTCTCTGGATTCCTTCAAGGTGGAACCGCGAATCATTTTCTTCACCTTCGGTATCGCCAGGGGATTCATGCTTAATTCATCGATTTCCAGCCCCAGCAGAACCATGATGTACATCGGTTCTCCCGCCATTTCTCCGCACATGGCAACGGGTATGCCCCGCCTGTGACCGACATCGACCACATGTTTGATGAGCTTCAGCACAGCCGGGTGAAGGGGTTCATATAAATACGTCACCCTCTCATTTATCCTGTCGATCGCCAGGGCATACTGAATAAGGTCATTCGTGCCTATGCTGAAAAAATCCACTTCCTTTGCCAGCTCCTCAGCCATCATCACGGCTGAAGGAACTTCTATCATTGCCCCCATCTCGATGTCGTCGCCGACGGCGACACCCTTGCGCCGAAGCTCCTCCTTTACCTCACAGAATATCCTCTTTGCCTCACGAAGCTCCTCAATTCCCGAGATCATGGGAAACATGATCCGGGTTTTCCCGAAGGCACTCGCCCGGGCAATCGCACGCAGCTGCACCTTGAACAGATCCACCTCTCTCAGGCACAGGCGTATTGCCCGCAGGCCCATCTGCGGGTTCATCTCCTTGGCCAGCTTGGGATCGGAGAAGAACTTGTCGCCGCCCAGATCGAACGTTCTTATGGTTGCCCATCTGAGCCCTTCCGCACTCACGACGCGTCTGTAGTGGTCGAAATGTTCCTCTTCCGTCGGCAACTGTTCTTTATTAATATAGATGTATTCGGTTCTGTAAAGACCGATCCCGTCCGCACCGTGAACCAACACAGAAGGAATTTCTTCGACAAACTCGATATTCCCCCCTATTTCCACCTTGTAGTTGTCTTTCGTCACTGCCGGGAGAGGTGCATATCTCAGAAAATATTCCTTGTCCTCCTCGAAGTGTCTCTTTTTATACTCATACCTCCTGAGCATTTCCGGGCTGGGATTTACCACAACCATTCCCATGGAACCGTCAACGATAATGTCATCGTTCGTCTTCACCACCCTGGTGATGCTCTCCAGACCGACTACCGCGGGTATTTCCACGGCTCTCGCGACGATCGCCGTGTGAGATGTCTTTCCACCCATGTCGGTGGCAAAACCTAACACTTTGTTGATCATCATCTGTGCCGTATCGGCAGGTGATAAATCCACGGCTATGATGATTCCCCTTTCACCCACATCCGGCGGAATGGCTTCACGATCCTCACCCGCCAGATTCCTCAGAATCATCTGTCCCACATACCGAATATCACTGATGCGACCTCTCAGATATTCATCGTCAACCTTCTCAAATATCTCCCGATAGCGGTCAATCGTCATCCGCAGGGCCCACTCCGCATTGACACCCATCTCCTTGATATAGTTGACCGTGTGGTTGAGGAACATCCTGTCTTTCAGGATCATGATATGGACATCAATGATGTAGAGAGGTTCCCTCCCTGCGAGCTCACTTAATTTATTCTTTATCTCGCGGAGCTGATGTTCCGACTCCTTCAGGGCGTTTCTCAGCCGTTTAATCTCCTTCGATACAAGGCTCTTGTCCCGGAGCTTATAAAACGAGACCTTCGCATCGAAGCGATCGAACAGATAGGCCTTCCCGATAGCAATCCCCGGGGACACACCGATTCCCTTGATCACATAGTCTCTCTTTTCCGCATCACCGTTCATCAATCCTCTCCAAACTTGTTCTCTATGAGTTTCCCGAGCTCCCTGAGAGCAGTCCGTGCATCCACCCCCTCAGCCCTGATGGTGATTCTACTTCCCCTGGGACAGGCAAGGGTGAGGATGCTGAGGAGACTTTTTCCGTTCACGATTCGCCCGTCCCTTTCAAAAAATATCTTCGCCTTGTACTGCCTTGAGACATTCACGATCTTTGCCGCAACCCTCGCATGGAGGCCGAGCTTATTCTTTATCTCAAAGGTTTTTATTTGTATCATTCAGCGATATTTTTATTTCTTATCCGAAACCCTCGTTTCCAGAGGTGTTTGCCTAACATGAATACGTTATGAAGTCAACGTATTGAATCCCGCAGCGAACGCATCATCTCCGATTATCTTCCTGTATTTTTTTTCTTGACAGGACTTTTCCGATTTGATAGTCAAACCAACTTTTAAGGAGACCTTCTTCCTGAAAGAGTCAGAAAAATACACATGAAAGGGGGTGATTCCCATGGTCTGTCAAACCATAAAGGTCGGGTCTGAATGCGCCTTCATGACCAAGAAAGGCTGCGGATTCAATGGAGGCAGCTGCCATCCGATTATCGATAAGTGCGAAGGATGCAATAGAACATTCGACTCCCCGACCGGTAAATTTTGCAGGGTCTATCCTGAACCTACCACCAAGTGGCGTTCCGGAAACTGTCCGACAGCCTCTCATATCAAGAGGGAAATAGCGGAACCCACGCAAAAACTCAATCCTCTCAAGGCATCAAAAAGATCATCAAAGCACTAAATAAAAAGGGGACAGGCTACTTTTCCCGACGCGAAAAAATGAACCTGTCCCTTTGTGCCATCAACTGATTATTTTTCTTATCTGGAGCAATCCGCTCTTAATCCTCGCGAGTCGTTTCTCCCCGGTGTCTTCATCTAAGGCACCTTCACCTCTCGTCTTCGATAACTGCTTTTTCGCACCGCTGATGGTAAACTTGTCGCGATAAAGAAGATTTTTTATGAGCAGCAGCTCCTCTACGTCTTGCCTCCTGTAGAGACGCTGGTCTGACTTGGTACGGATCGGCTTGATCGATTTGAACTCGGATTCCCAGTACCTGACGACATACGTGTGTACCCCGAGAATCCTGCCAACCTCCCCGATACGGAAATACGCCTTGTCCGGAATTGATTCATCCATACAAATCCTAACTTTCCAATTCTGAACAAGATCCAGATCACATCGCCCGGATATGAAGCTCTTTCTCTGTACCTTCAGTCATTGTGTGCGGGATCCGGCTCGATACCCGGATTGAGTCATTGAGTCTCTGAATTCGCTTCGCATTGAGGATTTCGTGCGAAGAGCTTCCCGGGGCTACCCGCTCAACTGTTCAGCGCCTTCCGGAGCACCTGACTTGACTTAAATGTTAATACTTTCCGTGCGGATATTTCTATTTCACTTCCCGTCTGGGGATTCCTTCCTCTACGGGATTTCTTCTCCTTGACGGAAAAGTTACCAAACCCGGAAATCTTGATCTTTTCGCCACGAGCGAGACTGTCCTTCATGATCTCGAAGACCGACTCAACGATTCTCGCCGCATCCTTCTTCGAAAATCCCAATTTTTCGTACACATCCTGAATAATATCGATCTTCGTCATTTCCAACCTCCCGTAAAAATATGAATATGTCTAATGTTCTTCTCCCCTTATTTTTGCCCCGGTTTTTTCCACCACACTCTTCACTATCTTATTGTGCAGAACGTTCACCTCATCATCGGTCAACGTCCTGTCAGAAGCACGGTATGTAAACCTTAACCCCAAGCTCTTCCTCCCGTGGGGTACGCTTTTGCCGGAATATATATCAAAAACACTTACGTTTTCAAGCAATTCTTTACCTGCGGACATGGCAAGATCGATTACCCCGGCCGCGTGAAGCCCTTCATCGACAACGAAGGCGACATCCCTCAGGACCATGGGAAAGCGAGGCAATTCCCTATACAGTGTGACATCCTTGAAATTCCTCAGGAGGAGCTCCAGGTCGATTTCAAGCACATACGCCCGGTTCTTTAAGTCCATTTTCACGAGCACGTCCGGGTGCACCTCCCCGGCATACCCGACAGGCTGATCACCTATGAATATGCCGCAGGACTTCCCGGGATGGAGAAATGTTTCCCGGTAATCGTGCATGAAGCGTATCTCTGAAATCTTAAGACTGTCGAAGATGTTCTCCACACACCCTTTCAGATCAAAGAAGTCCGCATACGTCTTTGAAGACCAGAGATGATCGGACCGCATGCCGGTAAGAAGACATCCGAGTTGCTCCTTCTCACAGGGAAGCTCGCCCTCGCGCCTCTGAAAAAACACCCTCCCGATCTCGAACACCTTGAGATCGGTACAGCCGACATTGGCATTTTTCTTCATCGTCTCCAGGAGACTGTAGATGAGGGTCGTCCTCATCACCGCCTGATCTTCCGTCAGAGGATTCTCTATTTTCACGAGATTCCGGCGTGCATCGTCCGCTCTCAGGAGAAGACAATCCACCGCAGACGGGGAAATGAAACTGTACGTGATGACCTCCGAATAACCCGATCCTCTCAGGATTTCCCGGATTCTGTCTTTGGCGACTTCTCTGCTGTCCCTGATCACAGGTTTCACGGAAACGGGGGGAATGGTTACGGGAATACAGTCATAACCGTGGAGCCTCGCCACTTCCTCGATAAGATCAATCTCCCTGGTGATATCGACCCGGTACGTGGGGGGAGTAACCCGGTAATGTCCCTCTTGCTCTTTCTCTATCAGCATCCCGATCCGCTTCAGGGTCTCCGTTATCTCGGCCTCACCGATACGGGTCCCGAGAATGTCATTGACCCTCTCTATCCGCAGGGGGATACGGCCGGCCGTCTCCACTTTTTTCGGATATTGATCGATGTGCCCTTTGCAGACGGTTCCCCCGGCGATTTCCGCCATCAACTGGGCCGCTCTGTCCAATGCCCTGATCACACCTTCGGGATCGACACCCCTGCCGAACCTGAATGCCGCATCCGTGTTCATCCCCAGCCATTTGGCGGATTTACGGATTGATGAAGGATCAAAATAGGCACTTTCCAGAAGAATCGTCTCCGTGTCCTCTTTGACCTCCGAATTAAGTCCACCCATGACGCCGCCGATCGCCACCGGCTTGACCCCGTCGCAGATCATGATCGTATCCGGCCTGAGCACACGCTCCTTTTCATCGAGGGACGTGAACTTCTCTTCCGCTCTGGATCGCCTCACGACGATGCGTCCCTCTTCAAGAAACCTGTGGTCGAAGGCATGGAGGGGTTGCCCCAGCTCCATCATCACGTAATTCGTAATATCCACGACATTGTTGATGGCACGCATCCCCACCGCCTCCAGCCGCCGCCGCAACCAGAGGGGGGACGGAGCAATCGTCACATTTTTTATTACTCTCGCGCTGTAACGGGGGCAGAGGTCCGGATCGAGGATATCCACGGAGGTGATACCATGGATGTCTTCACCTCTTTCCGGCAGACTGATCCGGGGATAACTGAACGGTGATCCCGTAATCGCCGCGATTTCTCTCGCGATACCGGCAATGCTCAAACAATCAGCCCGGTTGGGCGTGATTCCGATGTCCAGAACGACATCTTTCAGGTCGAGAGCGGATGCCAGATCCGCCCCGGGGCTGAGGTGTTCGGAAAGAATCATTACACCCGAAGCGTCACTGCCGATGCCAAGCTCCTCCTCGGAACAGAGCATCCCCTCGGATACCTCACCTTTGATCTTCGATGTCCTGATGGTATAGCCACCCGGTATGGTCGCTCCCACTTTTGCCAGAGGAACCACATTCCCGGGCCGGATGTTGCCGGCGCTGCAGACCACGGGGTACTTCGCGTCACCGGTAGTTACCTCGCAGATGAAACATTTATCCGCTCCGGGGTGAGGCCTGACCGACAGGATTTTGGAAACGACAACGCCGGTAAACGAGGGAACGTTTTCCTGCAGCGATTCCACCTCAAGACCCGCCATGGTCAGGCGGTCAACCAGCTCCTCCGGGGTGAGGCGGATATCCACAAAATCTTTAAGCCATTTCCAGCTGACGAGCATATGAGTACATCCTGATCCCTGTCAAAACTGCTCCAGGAACCTCCGGTCGTTCTCAAAGAAAAGCCTGATATCGGAGATCCCGAACTTGAGCATGGCGATTCGCTCAAGACCCAGGCCGAAGGCAAAGCCGGTAACCTCCTCGGGATCATACGCGACATTTTTAAACACTTCCGGATCCACCATACCCGATCCTAAAATCTCAAGCCACCCGCTCTGACCGCATACCCGGCAACCGCTGCCGCTGCACATGACGCATCTGATATCGACTTCGGCACTCGGCTCCGTGAACGGGAAAAAACTGGGGCGAAATCTCAATGCGGTATCCTCGCCGAACAGCTGTTTGAGAAACGACGTGAGCACACCTTTCAAATCGGCGAAGGTGATCCCTTTATCGACGAGAAGCCCCTCAATCTGGTGGAACATCGGCGTATGGGATATATCCGAATCGGGACGGTAGACACGGCCCGGCGAGAGGATCCTCACCGGCGGCCTCTGTTTTTCCATAACCCGAATCTGGACAGGTGAGGTATGGGTACGCAGAACGATGTTGTCTTCGATATAAAAGGTATCCTGCATATCCCGGGCGGGGTGATCTTTGGGTATATTGAGCGCTTCAAAATTGTAGTAATCGAGTTCGACTTCCGGACCTTCCACGACGGAAAACCCGAGTCCCGCGAATATGCTGCAGATCTCCTGACGTACCCGGGTGATGGGATGAACCCTTCCATACCTGTGAGTCCTCCCCGGCAACGTCACATCGACCTTATCACGGAGCAGAACTTCCTCTCTCCTGAGTGATGCGAGTTTCGCGAGGGCGGTATCGATTTTCCCGGAAATGGCTTCCTTAATTTCATTGCAGCGCATGCCGAAGAGAGGCCTTTTCTCCTCTTCGACATTCCCGATGTTGCGCAGCAGTCTGGTGAGAAGTCCCTTTCTTCCCAGGTACCTGGTTCTGACGGCGAGAAACTCCCCTTCAGTTTTCGCACTGCTGAGCTCGGCCTCGGCCTGCCTCTGAAGTTCCTCGAGTTCTTTCAGCATGCCGCCAGCTTACCTTTTGCGAGGGATACGATCTCGGAAAATCCCCTGGGGTCGTGAACGGCAATGTCGGCGAGCATTTTTCTGTCTATTTCCATTCCCGCTTTTTTCATGCCGTCAATCAATCTGCTGTATGATATTTCGTGTATCCGCGCCGCGGCGCTAATCCGCACAATCCACAGTCTTCTGAAATCTCTCTTTCTCGTTCTCCTGTCCCTGTAGGCGTATTTCATCGCCCTGTCCACGGCCTCCGTGGCTGTCCGGAGCAACCGGCTCCGGGCACCGAAATACCCTTTTGCCAGTTTCAGGATTTTCCTTCTCTTCTTCTTCGCGGTAACGCTTCTCTTTATCCTCGGCATATACCTGATCTCCCACTCTGTTCATACCGTGAGACCTCCACGGGAAATCTCACGCGTGCAATGCATTCGCTATGCATACGGGAGCAACCGTTTGATTCCCCGGGCGTCCTTCTTATCAATGACGGTTGCCTTCCTCAAATTCCTCTTCCTCTTGGTTGACTTCTTGGTAAGGATATGGCTCGCATACGCCTTGCTTCTCTTCACCTTGCCCGTGCCCGTAAGGCTGAACCGTTTCGCCGCTCCTCTGTGTGTTTTCTGCTTTGGCATTTAATCACCCCGTGAAATATATATTCAAAATCGAGAATTCCAAAATCAAGATGACAGATGTTCCGGAGACATCCAGGCTACTTCTTTGGCGACACGACCATGACCATGTTTCTGCCCTCAAGCTTCGGGTGCTGGTCGATGACAGCGATGTCAGTCAGGGCTTTCTGCACGTCTTCCATGATCCTCCTGCCTATCTCGGTGTAGGCGATTTCCCTCCCCCTGAACATCATCGTGATCTTGACCTTGTCATTCTGGGCGAGAAATTTTCTCACATGCTTGATCTTCACCTGCAGGTCATGTTCTTCGGTCTTCGGTCTTATCCTGATCTCCTTTACCTGAATAACGCTCTGGCTTTTCTTTGCGACCTGATGCTTTTTACTCTGCTGGTATCTGAACTTTCCATAGTCCATGATCCTGCACACAGGCGGCGAAGACTGGGGAGCCACCTCCACCAGATCCATACCCGATTTGACCGCTAACTCCAGAGCCTCTTCCAGAGTCATGATGCCCAGTTGTTTCCCCGCTTCAACAACTCTGACGGTGGTCGCCTTGATTTCGTCATTAATTTTTAGATCCTTAACTATATGTCACCTCCCGAAATAATAAGCTTTCAACCTACTTATAATCCGCGCACTCCTGCCTTACCAGGGAAATGAAATCGTCGACACTGATGGCGCCCAGGTTCCTGCCATCCCTCAGGCGGGGAG
The DNA here is from genome assembly GCA_016874835.1 of Deltaproteobacteria bacterium. GTDB lineage: Bacteria > Desulfobacterota > Syntrophia > Syntrophales > UBA2185 > VGTB01. Next base: position 11,890 of record VGTB01000053.1, read on the forward strand.
AGACCTTCTCCCCTTCCACCTCCCTGTCTCCGATTACCAGCATATACGGTATTTTTTGCATCTGCCCTTCCCTGATCTTGTATCCCAGTTTTTCGTTCCTGAAATCTCTCTCCACGCGAACCCCGGCATCGCTCAACCGCGTATAGACCTTCTCACCATACGGTATATGCCTGTCGGTAACGCTCATCAGCACCGTCTGAACCGGTGACAGCCACACCGGGAAAGCTCCGGCATAGTGCTCTATCAGTACGCCCATGAAACGTTCTATCGCTCCCAGAATCACCCTGTGGAGCATCACCGGCCGGTGTTTCTCTCCGTCTGCACCGATATAGCTGAGATCGAAGCGTTCAGGCAAGGTAAAATCGCACTGGATCGTCGCGCACTGCCACTTTCGGTTCAGGGCGTCTCTCAATTTGAAATCGATCTTGGGACCGTAAAACGCGCCATCCCCCTCATTGATCTCATACACCATCCGGTTCACCTCGAGGGCCTCCTTCAATGCCGCGGTGGCCATTTCCCAGTCCTCGTCCGAACCGATGGATTTCTCCGGCCTCGTGCTGAGCTCCACGTCGTACTCGAAACCGAAGATTTTCATCGCATAGCTCACGAAATCCGCGATGGCGGTGATTTCACCGTTCAACTGTTCCGGCGTACAGAGAATGTGGGCATCGTCCTGGGTAAACTGGCGCACCCTCAGGAGACCGTGGAGCACTCCCGTCTTCTCATGGCGGTGAACGGTTCCGAGCTCAAAAAAACGAAGGGGCAGATCCCGGTAACTGCGTATTCTGGATTTATAGATCAACATGTGGGCCAGGCAGTTCATGGGTTTTATCCCGTACATCTGATTTTCCACCTCGGTGAAATACATATTCTCCCGGTAATGGTCGAAATGGCCGGATTTTCGCCACATGTCCACCTTGAGGATCTGCGGGCCCATGACCATTTCATATCCCCGCTTCAGATGCTCCTTCCTCTCCCAGTCCTCGATGATGGTGCGCAGCATGGTTCCTCTGGGATGAAAGATCACCAGTCCCGGGCCGGCTTCATCACTGATCTGGAACAGATCCAGTTCCCTTCCTAATTTCCTGTGATCCCTCTTCTTTGCCTCCTCCACAACCCGGAGGTACTCCGCGAGGTCCTCCTCCTTCACGAAGCCCGTCCCGTAGATGCGCTGGAGCATCTTGTTGCGCTCATCACCCCGCCAGTATGCACCCGCCACACTCAGGAGTTTGAACGCTCTGATCATGCCGGTAGACGGGATATGGGGGCCGCGGCAGAGGTCGACAAATCCGCCCTGCGAGTAAAGAGTGACGGTGCGCACATCCTCCGGCAGATCGTTGATGAGCTCTACCTTGTATATCTCATCCATTTCCCGGAAAAGGCTGATCGCTTCTTCCTTCGAAACCTCCCTGCGGACGACAGGGTAATCCGCGGCCACGATCTCCCGCATGCGGGCCTCGATCTTCTCCAGATCATCCGGCGTGAAGGCCTCGGCGTATTCGAAGTCGTAATAGAAACCGTCCTCAATGGAGGGACCGATACTGACACGAACACCCGCAAAAGAATCCTGAACCGCGTGGGCCATCACATGGGAAATGCTGTGCCGCAGAATTTCCAGCCCCTCTCTTGATTCCACATCAATGAGCGAGAGCGCGGCGTCCTTCTCTACGGTGCGGCTTAAATCCACGGGCTCGTTATCGATCTTCGCCGCGACGGTGGAGGCGAGCGCTTCTTTCTTCCAGGAGGCGATGACCTCTTTCACCGGGATACCGCGGGGAAACGAGCGTGCAGTGCCGTCCGGCAGGGTAATCAATACTTCACTCACGATCCGACTTCCCGTAACACACGCACATAGAACATCTTCCTATAAGAAAGGGCATCACCACATAACCCTGCTGATGCCCTCACCGATAACTCACACTTCATCTCTGGCTTACATTATCTCAGAATAAAAAAATGGTAGGCACGCAGGGATTTGAACCCTGGACATCCACCGCGTCAGGATGGCGCTCTCCCCCTGAGCTACGTGCCTACATCAGGGTCTTCACGAAAGAAGGGTTCGATTTCTAACAACAAAACCGTACTCTGTCAAGCACTATTATGACCGACGACTCCTGTAACGCCCCCCAATCATTCCCTGGACTCGTCCAGCGTAACCCATCTGAACATATAGTTCAGCCCGGACACGATGGTAAAAACAGCCGTCGTCCAGTTTAATACGATGATCACAATGCAATCAATCGCTCCGGGAAATATGCGGAACATGATGGAAAACAGTACGGTAAATAACTGCAGAGCCGTAGTAATTTTACTTACAAGCGCCGGCCGGACCTCAAAGGGAACGGACATGAGCGTCAGGATGGCGATACCGATGAGAATGATCACATCCCTGCTGATCACGATCACGGTGAGCCACCCGGGGATAATGCCCTTCACCGAAAGAGTCACAAAACAACTTATGAGAAGGGCCTTGTCCGCGATAGGGTCCAGGTATGCCCCCAAGACCGTCTGCTGCCGTAATATGCGTGCCAGGAAACCGTCCAGCGCATCCGTGATCCCGGATATGATCAGGACGATGAGTGCCTTCAGGAAAGCGCCCTGCATGAGAAAGATCACCACTACCGGAACTAAAACGATTCTCAACAGTGTTAGGAAATTGGGTATATTCATCGACTCGGCACGTTCGGATTACAGATTACACAGGATGTATTTTTCGGGCTCTTACTCCTACTGAATCTCCTTGTCTCTCTCCTTGTTCCAGTCAACCCAGTCGTCCCGGTCTTCCGCTTCGGTGAAGTCCCTGGGCTTATCCGCTACTCCGTCCGCACCTATCCGGATCTGCTGCATCGATTTGATGATAAATACCCATTCCTCCATGGTTACCTTTCGCGGTCCGGGGATCGGCTTCGGTCCGGCGATTTTCTTGGGAGGCCCCATCTTGGGTGGCTCTGTGGGCGGTCCTCCCCCGGAAACATGCACGATACCGTCATACACTCTCACCAGGGCCGACTTATCCTCCTCCACATTCATCCGGTACACGGTACCTCTCACACCCGCGACCGCATTATCGCACACCAGTTCGAACCTGCTGTTCCTTCCCACCGCTTTGGTCACGTTTGCCCAGGACCTGCCCACCGCCATGTGAATCTTCATATTCCTCGGTGTGGCTTCGTCGCCCGATTGCACCTGGAGGATCTTAAAATGGGAATTGTCGGCAAAACGGACCGCCGAATAGTCCGGCAGAACCAGTTCCAGCTTTGCCTTGGACCCCGTGCGGACCTCGTCACCTCCCCGGAGCGATTCACCCATCTTCAGGGTACGCCATGTCTTTTTTCCGGCCGGGAGCGCCTGAGCAGGCCCCTTCAGATAGTTCACCTTCGCTTCACCCTTCCCGATTTTCAGTTCCATGAGCTTTCGTGCGTCCGCATACTGGCACAGAGCCATCATAAAAAACACGGTGAACAAGATTATTCCTATCCTTTTCATCATCCGCATCTCCTTCCTCACAATCCGTTCTGCGTGATACCCTTAACCCCGTCACATTCAGAAACCGGGCGTCTCATCTCCCTCAGGAATCGGGACCATCAGGAATGGTCTCCACTATCCTTTCACCAACTCCT
>VGTB01000054.1 GCA_016874835.1 Deltaproteobacteria bacterium
CGCCCGTAAAAGCATTACACAGAAACGTTCTCGTTCAGTCAATAATGCATTGCGCTGACGGGCGATTTTTTCCATCCCGTATCTCCGAAGATAATGAATCACTATCCTTTCCGCTTCTTCTTTATGTAAATTGTGGTGATACTGTTTGATGAGTGCAATGTTAATTGACACGTCAAGATTTGAAATGAGCGGTGCATCCAGGGATACCAGACCCAAGCGTTGCCTGTTCTCTTCGATGAATCCGTCCAGAGCGCTGCCAAGCGCGGCTTCATCGTCAAACAATCTTAAATGAACCTTAGTATTAATGACAGCACCTCAATGAGCACAATTGCGATGAAAACCTTTACCATACCATTCAGAACCGCGACGGGAATACTGGTGAGTTCTTTCGAGGCATGAAGACCGAACCGTATCGGGATCAGCGTGATAAAAAAACCAAATGTGCAACACTTGATTGTGGAGATGAATATATCATAAAAATTCGCTGAATTTAATAGGGCATTTGTATACACATCCAGACTCATCCCGAATATCAGCATTGAAAATAACAGTCCACTTGTCAGGGCCAGAACGGAAAAAAGACTGCTTAACATGACAACAGAAATGACCCCATTGATTATCCTCGGCAGGAAGAGATAGTTTACCAAGTCGATATTAAAGACCTCCAATGTCCTTAATTCATTATTCACCTTCATCACCGCTATTTCCGTATTGATGGCGGAACTGGAGCGGAGGGCAATCAGTAACACGGTGATGAAAGGCGAGAGCTCCGCGACGACAAATCCCATCAGTATGCGGCCAAGATATTCTGCAAGCCCCAGATTCTTTATCACCTGAAACACAATCCCAATGAGGAGAGAGCCGAATATGATCGAAATAATTGTAAATAAGGGCAAAATCTGTACAGCAGTATAGTATATCTGATGGACGAGAACCATCCTCATCGCGCTGTTGTATGTTTCCCTGCGGAACATTCTCAAAAAAGTAGTAATGGCAAAAGAAAGGGTATCCTGAAATGATTTGAGGACAGCCAGGCTGGATGTACCGATTCTCTCCACAGCCCAAATCATAGATTTACCTTGAGCCCTCCCGATCCGCCTCCATAAGATGAGGCTATTGAGTAGTTTCTCGGAAAATTCACGTGAAGATTACGTGAAAGTGCATTCAGTGTATCCGGTACTATTGAAAAGAATGTTAACATACTGTAAATGGAAGCGCAAATATTGTCTTTATTGCTCAAAATACTGTAAACAGTATGATAATAATGGTAAGATCTTCGGTGTTTTTTCGTGACGTATGTCACTGCCGGAAAAAACCTTTAAAAAAATGTGCAGGTGATTGATCATGAAGATTGTTCGTTTCATCTCTGAAGAAAACCAAACTCTTTACGGAGCTTTTGTGAATGAGACACCCGATCAGGCACAAATCATCCGGGGAGACCTGTTCGGAAGCTTTGAAATCACAGATAAGTTGGCAAAAATACAAAGATTTCTTCCACCAGTCGCTCCTGTAAATATCTTTGCGCTTGGCCTCAACTACCGGAAGCATGCCGATGAAACGAACATGGCATATCCAGACATCCCTGTTATTTTCATTAAAGCAACAACCAGTGCCATCGGACATATGTCACCCATTCTTCTGCCCGCCGCAGGTCCCGAACAAGTAGATTATGAAGCCGAACTCGCGATCATTATCGGAAAGAGAGTCAAGAATATCTCCCCTTCTGAGGCAATGAAATGCATTCTGGGTTATACATGCGCCAATGATGTCAGTGCCCGGGACTGGCAAATCGAAAAACAAAAAAAGCAGTGGGCCCGGGGAAAGAGCTTTGACACGTTCTGTCCCCTCGGGCCCTATCTTGTAACGTGTGATGAAATTCCAACTCCCCAGAATCTTCATATCCGAACGATCGTGAATGGAAATATCCTTCAGGACTCCAATACAGCCGACATGATTTTTGACGTGCCACATATCGTCAGCGATCTCTCAAAATCCTTGACGCTGCTGCCGGGTACGGTGATTTTAACGGGCACTCCGGAAGGTGTGGGATTCACCAGGACCCCCCCTGTTTTCCTGCACGAAGGCGATACTGTAACCATCGAGATCGAAAAGATCGGACAACTCACAAATACCGTAAGGAGAGAGTGAGGCGAATTACGAGGGCGTATTATTGACTTTCTGGCGGAAGTCATCATTACGTCGAATGGGAGTCATTATTATTGACAAAGACGCCGTTACTTTTATATTAAGGCTCCAGCATATAATTCATAATCGATCAGGAAGGTAAGTTAATTGAGAAGTGTCGGCATTTGCATAGGCGCATCCACGCTATCAACCGTCGGTATCACCCGGGATGGTGGTGGTCACATCCATAAAACATTCATCGATGTGAGACCTCACAACGGCAATCCCCGGGAGATTCTCACTGAAATACTCGGAAAAATGCCTGGAGACCAGTACGCGAGAGTGGCTGTGACGGGGAGGAAGTTCAGGCATCTCGTAAACCTCTCAACAATCTCGGAACCGGAAGCAGTAGAAACTGCCCTCTTTCACCTGAACGGGAACAAACAGCATTTAGATGCTGTCATCAGCGCGGGGGGAGAAACCTTTATGGTGTATATCCTCGGGGATGATGGAAAGATCTGTTCTGTCCAGACAGGAAACAAATGCGCTTCCGGAACAGGAGAATTTTTCATACAGCAACTCAGGCGAATTGGAATCTCTATCGAAGACGCCATTCATTATGCCCTCAGAGAAAGACCTTACAAGGTTTCAGGGCGGTGCAGTGTATTCTGCAAAAGTGACTGCACCCACGCGACAAATAAGGGGGTTCCAAAAGGGAGGATTGCTGCGGGACTCTGCGAGATGATGGCAGGTAAAATCCTCGAAATCATAAAACAGATCCCAAGACGCGATATTATGATTATCGGTGGAACAGCGCAGAATGCGGTAATGATAGACTATTTAAAACAGGAGATAAAAAACGTAATCGTCCCTGAAGAAGCTCCCTATTTCGAAGCACTGGGAACGGCTCTATGGGCTCTCAATAATGACACTATAATGTTACCGAAACCTGCTACGCTGTTCAAGCAGGGGAAATCTTCATTTTCTCCCCTTCCCCCCTTGAAAAATTACGAGGATATGATCGATTTCAAAACGATGGAAAGGGGCGTCGTCTGTGAGAATGACCGATGTATCATTGGACTTGATGTCGGATCGACAACAACAAAGGCCATCGTCCTGAGGTTGAACGATCATAAAATCCTGGCTTCCGTATACCTGCGGACGAAGGGTAATCCAGTGCAGGCTTCGCGAGAGTGTTATTCATCCCTCTACGACGAGCTGGGCGAGTATGCGGAAAAAATTCAAATTGTTGGATTGGGCGTGACAGGCTCCGGCAGGCAGATTGCAGGATTGCATGCCATGACCGGTGGTATCGTCAACGAAATCATTGCTCACGCAAGAGGCTCTCTGTTCTTCGATCAGACGGTTGATACAATCTTCGAAATCGGCGGTCAGGACGCAAAATACACCTATATTAAAAACGGGATACCTTCCGACTACACGATGAACGACGCCTGCTCTGCGGGCACGGGATCATTCCTGGAAGAGGCAGCAAAAGAAACCATGGGAATTGAAATGGAGGAAATCGGTAAAATCGCAGTCCTCGGACAGAATCCCCCCAATTTCAATGATCAATGCGCTGCCTTCATCAGCAGTGATATAAAAAATGCAACTCACGAAGGGATGACGCGAGAGGATATCGTTGCCGGTCTCGTATATTCTGTCTGCATGAACTATGACATCCGGGTCAAGGGAAACAGGCCTGTGGGGAATAATATATTCATGCAGGGTGGCGTATGTTACAACAGAGCAGTGCCGCTGGCCATGGCAAGCCTTACCGGGAAGAGAATCATCGTCCCACCGGAACCCGGGCTCATAGGGGCATTTGGGGTCGCACTGGAAGTTGAGCGAATATTATGCGCGGGTCTGATCACAGAACAGGATTTCTCCCTCAGAGCATTACGAGACAGAGTTCTCGAATATGGAGATCCATTCATCTGTCGCGGTGGTAAAGAAAAATGTGACCGGAAATGTGAAATCGCCCGCATCATCATCGAAGGAAAGATATACCCGTTCGGCGGCGCCTGCAACAAATGGTACAATCTCCGTTTTAAAATAAACGTGGACACCGAAAAGTTGAATCTGGTCAAGGAGCATGAACATTTAGCTTTTCATAAATATATACTTCCTCCGGAAGAACTCGGAGTGGGTAAAAATGCCCGGGCGATCGGAATCAATAAGTCCTTTATGGTGAATACGTACTACCCGCTGTATCATAGATTCTTTTCCCGTATTGGATTCCGGGTGCTTCTCTCCGACCAGGTGGAGCAGGATGGTACAGATCTCAAGAGAGCTCCATTCTGTTATCCTGCTGAAATCGCGCATGGCCTCCTTTTGAATCTCCTTCACAAGAAACCGGACTATCTCTTTCTTCCGCACTTGAAAGGCGCGTATGTGGAAAAAGGGAATGCCCCGAGTATCACATGTCCACTATCACAGGGAGAGCCCTACTATCTCTCAAGTGCTTTCAAGGATCACGTGGAATTCAGGCACATGATGAAAAAAGGTAAGATCATGATACCGGTGATCGACTTTTCCAAGGGGTATGAGGGGGCTGAAAATGCCTTTCTTTCCATGGGAAAGAACCTGGGGTGTAGTAAGAAGAGTTCACGCATGGCATTCACCGAGGCGGTCAGAGTGCAGAGGGCCGTCCATGGTGAAATGAAGGAAACCGGCTTACGTTTTCTCCGCGAGATTGATGAAAACCCGGGTCAGTTTGCCGTAGTCATATTCGGAAGATCGTATAACGCAATCGTATCAGAGGCAAATATGGGAATACCCCATAAATTCGCCTCAAGAGGAGTACCCGTGATTCCCGCTGACTTTCTCCCCCTGGGAGATGAAGCCTGTGCCGACGAGATGTACTGGTCATCGGGACAGATGATTCTGAAAGGATCAACGTTCGTCGAAAGGCACCCTCAGCTATTCGGATGTTACATCACCAACTTCTCCTGCGGCCCGGATTCATTCCTTGTAGGATATTTCCGTGACATAATGGGGAAAAAACCTTTTTTAATCCTCGAGTTAGATTCTCACGTGGCCGATGCCGGTCTGGAAACGCGGATTGAGGCATTCATGGATATCATCAAAAACTATCGGGGGCTGAATAAGGAATATAAACAAGCCCGGGTTATTAAAGGACCGAAACAGGCTTACTTCGACGCCCAAAAACAGGTCTTCATCGATATAAAAGGCCGAGAATACCCTTTTCATCATCCCCGGGTTCATTTACTCTTTCCTTCCATGGGGCGTTTTCTGAACGAAGCCGGTGCGGCAGTCTTCCGATCAATGGGTATCCGTGCAACTGCCCTCCCGCCTGCAGATGAAGAGGTGTTTAAACTCGGAAGGGGAAATACAAGCTGTAAAGAGTGTCTCCCTTTATTACTCACCGTGGGAAGTCTCCAGAACTACCTTAAATCGAGGGAGAGTTCCGATGAGCTCTTGGTATATTTCATGCCGACTGCGTCGGGACCATGCCGATTCGGACAGTACTCACCATTCATCACCCAGCTCATTCACCGACAGGGCATTGAAAATGTGACCGTTTTTTCCCTTCACGCAGAAAACAGTTATTCAAAATCCATCGGGGGTGACCTCACACTGAAACTGTGGTCATGCCTTATCATAGGAGATATCCTGCAGGATATGTATTCCCTTCTCCTTACAAACGCTGTGGATAAGGAATCAGCCCTGGAAATTTTTAACCAGGGATCGAAGAGCCTTATCGAGGCCTTCGAAAAATCGCCCACGTTAAAGCACCTGCAGAGAACCCTCAGGGAAGTCGCACACTCTCTACAGAAGATACAAATGAGACAACCTGCACAGGAGATACCTTCCATTCTCCTCACGGGAGAAATCTTTGTCCGCCATGATGACCTCTCCAGGCAATTCCTCGTGGAAAAACTGGCAGAACAGGGATTCGCAACAAAAGTCTCCAGCGTTATGGAATGGATCTATTACACAGACTGGTGCTTTAATAAGGGATTATCCTCCGAGATTCCCTCCTTAAGGAAAAAATTATCCCTTGTCCTGAGGGCAGCGTGGATGAAAAGTTACGAAAAGGCATTCAAGAGCATCATGGCCGAATCAAAACTGCTCCCGTACCGACTCGAGGATGTTGATCATCTGATCAGCAACATTCGTCACCTGATCAATCCGAAACTTACAGGCGAAGCGGTGCTGACAATAGGGGCAGCCGTGACAGAAGTGCCTCATCCTTATTGCGGATGCATTGCCATCGGGCCCTTCGGATGTATGCCCAATCGTATGTCCGAGGCAATTCTGTCGAGAGAAATGGGAACAGAACTTCCTTTCCTCGCCATTGAAAGTGACGGAAATCTCTTTCCCCAGGTAATTACTGCGAAACTGGAGGTTTTTCTCATGCAGGCGATGCGGATTCACCAAAAGATGAAAAAGGTATGACCGGATCTTATCGAACACATCTCAACAGTTGCTGCAACAAGTGGAAAATAATAGTATTAAATACATATCTATGCTAATTTGATACGCAGGTCTGATACCCACAGGTTCGGACCTGCAGGAGGTATATATGAAAGGAGAAAGTAAAAACAGAAAAACCTTTATCATGTTTCTCTTAGCATGTCTGATAGGGTTTTTCGTCGTTTCTCTTATAGAAGTGCTGCGTTCTTCATTTGTCCCGGTGGGACCGAATGTACAGCAAGTTTCGGCAGTATCGCCGGTGGATAATCCACGGGCTCCCGCATCGTTCGCAGACCTGACAGAAAAACTAAAACCATCTGTGGTAAACATCAGCACCACAAAAACAATCAAGAGAGGCCGTATAAGTCCTTATCGATCCCCCTTCGACCGTTATTTCTGGGGAGACGATTTCTTTGAGAGATTCTTCGGTAACATCCCACAGAAAGAGTTTAAGCAGAGAAGTCTGGGATCGGGTTTTATCATAAGTAATGACGGCTATATATTCACGAATAATCATGTCGTAGAGCAGGCAGATAAAATCCTTGTCAGACTTTCGAGCGGTAAAGAGTTCGAAGCCAAGATAATCGGAAAAGACGCAAAAACGGACATTGCTCTTATCAAAATTAAACCGGGGGAAAGTCTCGCTGTCGCCGAACTGGGCGATTCCGACAAGCTTCGTGTTGGTGACTGGGTCATTGCCATAGGGAATCCCTTCGGCCTTGAACAGACAGTAACTGCCGGTATCGTAAGCGCGAAAGGGAGAGTAATTGGTGCCGGTCCTTACGACAACTTCATTCAGACGGACGCCTCAATCAATCCCGGAAACAGCGGTGGTCCCCTGTTCAACATGGAAGGCAAGGTAATAGGAATCAATACAGCGATTGTAGCTCAAGGACAGGGAATAGGATTTGCCATACCAGTGAACATGGCAAAGGCCATGCTGCCCGACCTAAAAGCCAAAGGGAAAGTCACCCGCGGCTGGCTGGGAGTTTCTGTCCAGGATGTCACAGAAGACATTGCCAAAAGCTTTAAAATCAAAGACAGAAGTGGTGCACTCATAACCGATGTCTTCAAAGGAGATCCCGCCGATAAGGCTGGTCTTAAAACAGGTGACCTCATTGTCGAGGTGAACGGCAAAAAAATAAAAGATACCCATGAGCTACTCATTACGATTGCGACGTTCCATGTAGGAGAAAAAATATCTGTAAAATTTCTCCGCGACGGAGAAGAAAAGACCGTTGAGATTCTCGTAGCAGAGCGAAAAGAGCAACCGGAAATTGCTTCGTCACGTCAGGGAGGAGAAAATTTTGGGATGACGGTACACGATATCACGCCGGAAATCGCTCAATACCTGGGCATTCCCAGCAGAACCGGTGTGATCATCGTTGAAGTAGCAGAAGGAAGTCCTGCCGATGAAGTAGGCATTCAAGCACAGGATATCATCCTGCAGGTGAATAAGGTGAAGATTACCTCCATGAAAGATTATCAGCGGGAAATGTCGAAAAAAAGCGCAAAGCAGAAAGTCCTGCTTTTAATCAAACGCGGGAAGAGTACCTTTTTCGTGAGTTTACGCAGATAGGATAAAACCCAGGGAGGGGAGATCGCACTTTTCCCCATGCAACAGAACGATTGCCTGCTCTCGATCTATGAAATATTGAACGCCCATTTCGGAAACCTCCGCTGGTGGCCAGCCGATTCCCCGTTCGAGGTGATTATCGGGGCAATTCTCACACAAAACACAGCCTGGCGGAATGTCGAGAATGTCATCATCAGACTGAAAAAAGCAGATCTGCTCTCTCCAGAGGGAATACGTAAAGTAGAGGATCACGTTCTGGCCAATTTGATAAAGTCTTCAGGATATTATCTCATTAAAACGAAAAGGATAAAATCTTTTATTCATTTTATTTACGAGGAGTACGGTGGCGACTTGGACATCATGTTTGCAGAAGATCTATGGTCTTTGCGGGAAAAATTACTGAAAGTGAAAGGCATTGGAGAGGAAACTGCCGACAGCATATTACTGTACGCCGGAAATAAGCCAATATTTGTTGTCGACACATACACCAAAAGGATTCTCATGAGACATAATCTCATACATACAGACGCAACGTATAAAGAGATACAGAGGCTTTTCATGAACCATCTCCCCCATAGTGTACCTTTATTCAATCAGTATCATGCCCTCTTGGTGAACACAGGGAAAAACTTTTGCACCGTAATTCCTCAATGTGACGGATGTCCACTCCACACATAACAGCATAGGTAAATAACGGTCGCATTGACTATTCCTCTTAAAAAAAACGGAGGCGAACCATGTTATTGTCAATTGAAAATCTGACGGTAGAAATTGCCGAAAAAGAAGTCCTACAGGACATCAATCTTGAAATCGACCATGGAGAGACCCACGTCCTGTTCGGAAAAAACGGATCAGGCAAAACGACTTTGTTAATGACCATAATGGGTTTTTCAGGATGCCGCATCGTCAGAGGAAGGATATTATTCAAAGAGAAGGACATTACCCAACTTCCCATAAATGAAAGGGCAAAAATGGGAATTGGCATGTCGTTTCAGCGCCCCCCCACAATTCGCGGGCTGAAGGTTAATGATCTCGTCAATACGTTCAATAACAACGGAGAGCAAACAATCGAACAGATTGTACACAATTTGCATTTTTCGGAATTCATGGAACGAGACATAAATTTAGGATTTTCCGGCGGCGAGATAAAAAAATCCGAGCTCTTACAGCTTATTGTGCAGAACCCGGAACTGATCCTTTTGGACGAACCGGAATCAGGGGTAGATCTGGAAAATATCAAAGTCATTGGAAAGGTCATCAAAAAATTACTTCAGAAAAACCTCAGGAGACAGCGTTTCAAATCGGGCCTTGTAATCACCCATACGGGTCTCATCTTGAACTACCTCGAGGCGGATAGAGGACATCTCATGCTTAATGGAAGAATCATCTGCGAAGGCAACCCACGGGAGATGTTTGAAACGATACAGAACCACGGGTACGAGGAGTGCGTGAGATGTCAACGATAACAGAAAAAGCCGAAGCAGCCCTGCAAAAGAAAGCTCCCTACGGTTCTGATGTAGATCTCGGAGATTATCAGTGCGATGCCGTTTCCCACGAATATGATCCTCATCTTTCCCGTTTTTCAGAAGGCGAGAAGGAACATATCGCAGAGGTAGGAATCCTTCCCTCAAGAGAGGAGAGGGCGGGCAGCTTTGTACTGAAGGATCATTCCCCCGTTCACTGTTCCATAGGTCAGGAAGGCGTAGAATTGCTTCCCATGAGCGATGCCCGGGAGAAGTACAATAATCTTCTCCGTGACTACCTGTGGAAAGCCGTCGATGTCGGTACAGACAAATACACTGCACAGACTGCTCTCGTATCTCACAACGGTTATTTCATACGGATTAACCCGGGTACGAAGTCATTGTATCCCATCCAGGCTTGTTTATACATCAGCGGTGAGGGCATCGCACAGAATGTGCACAATATGGTGATCGCGGAGGAAGGGTCGGAGCTGCACATCATTACGGGATGCACAACTGCCCCCCACCTCAAAAAAGGATTGCACGTCGGAGTTTCAGAATTTTACATCAAAAAGGGGGCAACTGTCACATCCACCATGCTGCACAACTGGGGCGAAGAAATCATCGTAAGACCGAGGACTTCCGTATGGGTGGAAGAGGGCGCTACATTCATGTCAAATTACGTATGCATGAAACCTGTGCGATCCGTGCAGATGTACCCATCTGTGAGATTGATGGGGAAAAACGCGGTAGCAAGACTCAACACAATCGTAATTGCCACCCGGGGGTCTGACCTGGACATAGGCGGACGCGTCTCGTTAGAAGCACCCGGGGCAAGAGCGGAAGTCATATCGAGAGCCATCACAACAGGAGGAACCATCATTGCCAGAGGGCTGCTCATAGGACAGGTAGCCCATGTCAAGGCCCACCTTGAATGCAGTGGTCTGATACTTTCGGATGAAGGCCACATTCGAGCCATACCGGAACTCGATGGATGGGTTGCGGGAGTGGAAATGTCACATGAGGCCGCTGTCGGGAGAATCTCACTGGAGGAAATCGAGTACCTCATGTCACGGGGCTTGAGCGAAGAAGAGGCAACGGCATTGATCGTGAGAGGATTCCTGAACGTTAAGATGGAAGGGCTTCCCGGAGAACTCCAGGAAAAAATCGAAAAGATTGTGAACGAAACCGGCAAAAGTGTATTTTAATGATACCTCTGACGGAATAGCATGATCATATTTCTCGCGATAAATAGGAAACAGAATACCTGCCTTTAAGAAAAGATCCAATGTCTTATCTATACGATTACACAGGTGTCATTCACATTCATTCGGCTTATTCATTCGATGCCCGAACTCCTGTTGCAGACATTCTTATTGCTGCCAATAAAAATCGCATTGATTTCATAATGCTTACCGATCATGGCAACATGCGGGCAAAGGAAGACGGTCTTGAGGGCTGGCATGACGATACGCTGCTCATCGTTGGGCAGGAAATTTCTCCCCGGTTCAATCACTACATAGCCTTCGATATTGATACGCCGGTGGGCATTCCCGAGGCCGAATCTGACATCTCCCCCCAGACATACATCGATCAGGTCCGTCAACAGGGGGGTATCGGTTTTATCGCCCACCCTGACCATCAGGGGTTACAATTGTTTCACGTGAAACATTATCCCTGGTTAGACTGGACGGTAACCGGCTACACGGGTATCGGAATATGGGATTTCATGTCAGATTGGCAGAGTTCGATCAACGGATATCTCAAAGCCCCTTTCAGTATTCTCTTCCCTGCCTTTTGCCTCAGGGGTCCTAAAAGGGAAACTCTTCAGCGGTGGGATCAACTAAACCAGGTATCGAAGGTTGTCGGTATCGGTGAACTGGACAATCACGGATCTACACGGAGATTCTTCGGTATTCCCTTTTCCGTTTTCCCTTTTTCAAAAGCGTTTAAGTTCATCAGAACCCACGTATTAACGGAAATCCCCCTTATTAAAAATACAAAAAGAGATGTGGAAACTCTTTTCTCTGCACTCAAGCGGGGAAGGGCATACGTATCAGCAGAATATTATCGGGAGGCCAGGGGTTTTTCCTTTACCATCTCGGACACAAGTCAGAACGCAACCATAGGCGACGAATTCACACTCAACGATAGGGCCTCCCTCGTTACAAGACTCCCCGTCGCAGCGAAAATACGCATAATCAAAGACGGAATCCTCTTTCGGGAGGAGATTACCCATAATCTGACATGTCCCATCACTCAACGGGGAATTTACCGTGCTGAAGTTTATCTGGAGGTTTTCGGTAAGTATCTTCCCTGGATATTCTCAAACCCAATTTATGTAAAGGGTGATTGACAAACACAAAAAAGAATTCAACATTCGGGACGCTGAGAGTCCTTTATATTAAAAAACAGAGTCATCTGCAGAATCGACAGCAAAACAACATGATCAAACACTTTTCACGTTTCGCGTTAAATTACGGTCTCATTCCCTGCACTCACCATCTCATCAGTGCATACTTCTCCCTCATTAAGATCAAGACTATCAATGAGGAGATGGTTTTGAACCATCTGCGAAACGGTCAAAAGTTGATCGTTGCTATATGGCATCAACGCATTCCGCTGGTTCTGAGCTATGCGAGGAAATTCAGCGAATTCAAACCATCCGCCATGATCAGCCAGAGCCGTGATGGGGACATTATTACAAATGTTGCCATCCGCCTCAACTTTCGCCCCGTGAGAGGATCGAGTTCCCGAGGCGGCAAAGAGGCACTTTCGGCAATGATCGCAGATCTGGAAAACCACCAATGTGCAGTTCACGCCCTTGACGGGCCGAGGGGACCGAGAGGCATTGTCAAGGCGGGAATAGTCGTAATGGCCCAAAAGTCCCGCGTACCGGTTATACCCGTCTATATCTCGGTGAACCGGGCCTGGATATTGAATAGTTGGGATCGTACACTGATCCCGAAACCATTCAGCACAGTGGTCATCAGGTGGGATAATCCTATTGCGGTTCCGGAAGACCTGGACAACGACACCTTTGAAAGTACACGAAGACAGATCGAGGAGCATATGAAGGAAAACCAGACCAGAGATGACTTTGCATTGGGCTGGAAATCTTCCCTCCTTTGAAAAAGCCGCCAGTTACGACAAAGAGCCTTCTCTGATTCGCTGCCGCCCCAGAGGATACATTTCTCATCCCGGATGCGACCGGCAATCATGTGAATCACGGAAAAAGCGGAGTTCATCAATGAACTCTCTGCAATTTGATCTCGAAGAGCTTTGGCCAGTATTTTCCCGTCACGAACAGGCGGTCGCCCCTGACGTCATAGGCGATACCGTTTAAAATATCAAATTTCCGACCCCTCCCCAAGTACCGGTACAATCCCCTGAGATCAATCCATCCTGATACCTCTCCCGTCTTCGGCGAGATCCTTACCACATAGCCTGTATCCCAGACATTGGCATAGATCTCTCCCCTGACATACTCGAGCTCGTTGATATGAATAATCTGCTTACCACGATCCCGGACATCTATCTGCCTCACTAATGTGAAATTCTGTGGATCGAGAAAGCGGAGAATAGAAGTACCGTCGCTCATGATGAGATGGTTGCCATCACAGGTAATACCCCAGCCCTCGGTTGGGTAGGTAAATGTACCCAGAAGGCGAAACGATTGAGGGTCATATACAAAGCCGGTACACGATAGCCATGTCAGTTGAATGAGCCTGTTCCGACAGATGGTGATCCCCTCCCCGAAAAATTCTTCAGGCAGACGATTCATTTTCCTTATCTTTCCGGTCTTCAACTCGATCTTACGCAATGTCGAGGCCCCGTAAAGACCTGTTCCTTCGTAGAGATACCCCCTATGGAATACAAGTCCCTGAGTAAACGCCTCGGGGTCGTGAGGATACACATTGACTATCCGAAAGGTGTAAAGGGCAGTTCCCGTCGTATCAACGGCTTCAAGGTTCAGACTGTGTTCGTCAGCCGTCACAACTCCCGGATGACTACGGTCAAGCGCTAATGGACCCCTCAGAGGAATAATCGAGAATGCATCCACTGCAACGAACAAAACCGTAAGCGCAGTAACGAGTATTTTTCTCACCGTTATCCGCCGGCTTTTGCAAATGCCCGCTCGGCCGTCGAAAGAGTCGTTATGGACGAACATGTCACACCGATCGTCTTGAAAAAATCCCTCAAGGGTCGGCCCGGTCCAACCTCATAGATCGCATCGGCTCGCGTGGAAAGTTGCTTCATATTTTCCACCCACTGCACCGGATGGTTCAGTTGAAACACCAGGTTACGAATCAAATCGTTACAATCACCCGTATGAAATCTACCGGTATAATTCGAAGTCACCACGACCGATTTTTCCGCGTGTATTCCCTTCTCCGCCGCCCGCAGCGTATCTTCAAATTTGTCGACAATCGTATCCATAAACCTGCTATGAAACGGTGCACTCACATTAAGCAGCACATATCGAAACTCTTTTCCCCTCGCCAGGACATCTCTCAACCGGGATTCCGCTTCCGGCATTGCCCCGGCGTCACCGCTGATTACCACCTGATTGGCCGAATTGATGTTCGCAACATTTACAGGGACATCTATCAATGCCCGGCGAATCATCTCTACATCCACATTGTCGGAAATAACCGCCGCCATCGCGCCGACACCCACCGGGACAGCCTCCTGCATGAGCCGTCCACGAACCTGTACAATCCTCACCGCATCGGCTAACGAAAGTGACCCAGCAGTAACCAGGGCGGTAAACTCACCGAGGCTGTGACCACCAAAGAAAACCGGCGAAAACCCGAAACGAGTCCGCAAGCCACGGAGCATGGCAATTTCAGTTGCCAGAATGCAGGGTTGGGTATACTCTGTCAAATTAAGGCGTTCATCATCCCCGAAACATATGGACGCAATATCCCAACCTGCGGCACTGGATGCCTCCTCATACGTCTCCCGGCACACCGTAAGGGTATCATAGAAGTCCTTCCCCATTCCCGGGCGCTGAGCACCCTGACCGGGGAAGACAACAGCCAATTTCTTTTTTTCCATAAGCACTTATTGCCCGTAGACGTTGCATGTTCGTGAACAGACTCTTTCCTTATCACAGTCAGCACCTCATATCACCGAAAAAGTGGTGGCCGAAATCGCCTCTCCCTGGAAGACGATGCAGGATGAAAACTGGCGCGACCGGGGAATTTTCACGCCCGTGCAGGAACCTGTCTACGGTTCGGTTGTGTGCGCGCAGGCGCAGTGGAAAGCGACGGAAACGCCCCCTCGGACGAAGTGGGTTTGCCGTCCCGTGGGGTATGACAACGGTTATATCTATCTCAAATACATGGGGGTTGGTCCGGTAAAACTGAAGGAGCT
>VGTB01000055.1 GCA_016874835.1 Deltaproteobacteria bacterium
AGTTTTGTGCCTATGATTCCCGCAAGTACCAATGCCATAATCCAGCTCGAGATAATGTCCGATATATTTTTCACGGGGTGCTCAATTTGTTTTTTCGCTTCCGCTTCCACCTTCTGCGCGTCGATATGATCAACGATATCTCTGACAAGCGTGGAAAATTTTTCGTAAGCGTTGGACAGGATATAGAATCCTTTTACCGTCGTCAATAGGAGATATACCTTTTTGCGCAGGACTACCGTACCGACATGGGTGACGTCTTCCCATCGCAGTTCCTTTTCCCTGAGAAACTTCCGTATCGTGATACCATCGTCTCCGGTTGACACCCTTCGAGACAGCAACTCCAGGAGAACCAAGAATACCGGCACGAAAATGATGGCAAGGACGATTCTTTCAAATGAGGATCCCTTCACGAATACGGAGAGAAGCAAAAGAATAAATAGGAGCACGACATCAATGGAAAAGGGAACTAAAAACGATTTTCTTATTCGATATGCATTCTGGTGCATATGTTCTACAGTCGGAGACATCATAGTGCGAGTCAGGTGCCGGGCTCCCCCTTCCTCACAAAGACACCGCTTCTCCCTCCACGTTTCGACATTAATTTGATGTCGGTGAGAATGATACTCTTATCGGCTGATTTACACATGTCGTAGATCGTCAACGCTGCCACACTGACGGCGGTCATTGCCTCCATCTCCACGCCGGTTTTTCCCACATTTTTCACCGTCGCTTCGATGGAAATTTCTCCCGCTTTGACATTGGTGTGGAATCGAATGTCAATCCCCGTCAATTCTAAGGGGTGGCACATGGGGATAATTTCGCTCGTTTTTTTTGCCGCCATGATTGCTGCTATCTTGGCGACGGCAAAAACATCGCCCTTTGGTATCGACCCTCCTTCGATGAGTGCTACTGTGTTCGGGTGCATGACTAACTTTCCCCGGGCTACGGCTTCCCGCGGAGATTTTTTCTTTTCCGTTACGTCGACCATCCTAACTTTGCCCTCTTTATCGAGGTGAGAAAATTTCGTCATCGTCTGTTGTTCCTGATTATTTCCTCCCGTGATCGGGAATTTGCGAAGGGGGATGCTGGTGGCATCGTAAAAAGTCCGTATGCTTTGCCGGGCTTTATCCTCTCTTGTTGTGGCGTAAATCCCGGGCACCTCATTTCTCAGTGCTTGTGCGCCCTGCCTGGGAGGTCGGGAAGTGATGCAAAGAGTGACTCATGCACTGGGGAAGAAATTTTCAAAGACTTTGCCGATAAAATCTGGCGGAAAATTAGCATAGCCATTTTCCTCAGTCAAGGAAGATCAACACTTTTTGTGAAAGAAAAATCTTGCTATGAAACCGGTTATTTTATACTATTCCTGCCAATTTACCGAAAGATTTACGGATCACAGAAGAGAAGTTAATCTGAGAGTTTAGAGAGAAAAGATTGATTGTAAAGGTTATCAGCAGTTCCTTCATCGGCATCGAATCGTTTCCTGTCGAAGTGGAGGTGGATATATCGCCGGGACTTCCTCAATTTTCAACGGTGGGACTTCCGGACGTTGCTGTCAGAGAGAGCAAAGACAGGATCAAGGCGGCGATAAAGAATTCCGGCTATAGTTTTCCTAAAAATCACGTTACGGTGAATCTCGCACCGGCTGATATTAAAAAGGAGGGAACAGGGTTCGACCTTCCTATTGCCGTTGCGGTTCTCAAGGGGGAGGACTGTATCAAGTCTCCGGATATTCATGATTATATCTTCCTCGGGGAACTTTCCCTTGACGGGAGCGTGAAGGCGGTTCACGGGATCCTTCCGGCAGCTTATCTGGTAAAGGAGTTGGGGAAGAAGGGTATCATTGTCGCACGGGAAAGCGCACACGAGGCGGCCATGGTGGAATCCATAAAAGTTATCCCTGTCGATACCCTGTCGGATGTTGTTGAGTTTTTCAACGGCAGGAAAGCAATAGAGGCACTGAAGATTGACATCAATGAGGTGTTCAAAAAAGGACTCCAGTATCATGTGGATTTCAGCGAAATTCACGGACAGGAACAGGCAAAACGAGCCCTTGAGGTGACGGCAGCGGGAGCCCATAATATCATCATGATCGGCCCGCCCGGGTCGGGGAAGACCATGCTGGCCCAGAGACTTGCCACGATCCTTCCTGGAATTTCATTTGATGAGGCAATCGAAACCACAAAGATTTTTTCCATTGCCGGACTCCTGGACAGGAAAAACGCGATTTTAGGGACACGGCCTTTTCGGGCTCCTCACCATACGATTTCTGATGCCGGACTCGTAGGGGGAGGGCATATGCCGAAGCCCGGCGAGATCAGCCTCGCACATCATGGAGTGTTGTTCCTTGATGAACTGCCGGAATTTAAGAGAAACGTGCTGGAGGCCTTACGACAACCTCTGGAAGATGGCCGTGTCACGATTTCCCGTTCTGCGCTCACGGCTACATATCCGGCGAGATTCATACTTGTCGCAGCAATGAATCCCTGTCCCTGCGGTTATTACGGTGACCGTGCAAGGGTCTGTAGATGCACCCCTCAGCAGATTCGTCAGTATCAGGGCAGGGTATCGGGGCCGTTGATGGACAGAATAGATATCCATGTTGAGGTTCCCTCTGTCAGGTATAAAGATATATCGCGCAGGGCTTCAGGGGAATTGTCCGGCGAGATCAAGCGGAGAGTGGAAAAAGCAAGGCGCATTCAGGAGAAGAGGTTTGAGGGTCAGAAGGAGCGATTCAATGCGCGAATGACGGACAAACAATTTAAGATCCACTGTGTGATCGATGAAGAATCTCAGATGCTGATTGAAATGGCGGTGGAAAAACTCGGACTGAGTACCCGGGCTTACACGAAGATATTAAAAGTTGCCAGGACAATCGCAGATCTGGAAGAAGACGAAAGGATACGCCCGAGCCATGTTGCCGAGGCAATCCAGTACAGAAACCTTGATAGAAGTATGATTTAATGGTAAGAGACGACGGTGTTTCGATGATAAAAAAAGGGGGGAGCACATGGAAATTAAAATTGTCACGGTCTCACCGGAGAAGATGAAGCCAAAACCTGTGGACGAGTCAAAACTCGGGTTTGGGAAAATATTCACCGATCATATTTTCACGGTGAAGTATCATGACGAGAGGGGATGGTATGATCCCTTGATAGAACCCTACAGGTCTTTATCTCTGGAACCTACCGCCCTGTGCCTTCACTATGGCCAGGAAATATTCGAGGGAATGAAGGCGTACCGGGGCAGCAATAATGACATATTCCTCTTTCGGCCCATGGAAAATATCAAAAGGATGAACACGTCGGCGGAGAGACTCTGCATGCCCCGGATCGATCCGCAGTTGTTTCTGGAGGCCCTGAAAAAACTCGTCTTTATTGAGAAAGACTGGGTTCCCCGTTCGAAAGGAGCTTCTCTTTATATCCGGCCGGTGATGATTGCCACGGAAGCGGCTTTGGGACTGCATCATTCCAGTGAATACCTTTTCTTCATTGTTGTGGGTCCTGTTGGTGCTTACTATCCCCAAGGCTTCAGTCCGACCAATATCTATGTTGTCGAGGAATATGTTCGGGCGGTTCGCGGGGGTATAGGGTACTGTAAGGCGGGTGGTAATTATGCCGCGAGCCTTCTGGCGAGCAAACAGGCCATTGAGAAAGGATACACGCAGGTGTTGTGGCTCGATGCCATCGAGAGAAAGTACGTGGAAGAAGTGGGAACGAGCAATATTTTCTTTCTCATCGGGGATGAACTGATTACCCCACCTCTTACAGGGAGCATTCTTCCCGGTGTGACCAGGGATTCCATAATCCAGATGGCGAAGAGCTGGGGTGTGCCTGTCTCGGAAAGGTTGATCTCGATAGATGAGGTTCTGGAAGCCTCCGCTCGAGGGACATTGAAGGAGGTCTTTGCTTCCGGGACGGCGGCGATCGTCTCTCCGGTGGGGCAGATCGTGTACAGGGGCAAAACAATCGTTGTAAATGAGGGCAGAATAGGGAAATTAACGGAAGAGCTTTACAACGAAATTTTGCAGATCCAGTACGGTGAGAAGGACGATCCGTTCGGCTGGAGAATCAAGGTTACGGGTTGACGGTAATCATTCAGGTGAATATCTCTTCCTGATACGAATACTTGGGACTGGAATCCACAGACGTGTGGAAAAGACTGTGGATAAACGTGTTGATAACAATCGTAAGTATGCAATTGTGACAATTTAATACCAAATTGCATACTGTGGGGGCAATGAAAAACTTAATAATTATAGTACGTTAGAAAGTTCTTTTGAGTTTCCCGTTACTTAATCGGTCAACGAGGAAGAGGATAGGCTCTCCTTAGAAAAAATGTGCCATTTTTTCACGTTCCCGTCATGAACAATCAAGAAAAATTACGCGAGGGCTGGCGCGGTATTTCAAGGGCAACAGCAGGCATTATGATATGCCTGCTGTTTTTTCATGCTCTGCAGGTATGGGCACAGACGGTCTCTCTTGACGAGTTGGTTTCCAGAACGCAGGATCGGTACGAAAAGACGCAGGATCTGAAGGCAAAGTTCATGCAAGAGATACACATAAAATCCATGAATCGAGTGGAGAGAGAAGAAGGGATTGTCTATATAAAAAATCCGAAGCGCATGCTGTGGCACTATACCAGGCCGAAGGTGAAAAAATTGTTCATCACACCCCAGGGTGCCTGGTTATATATTCCCCAGGACCGCGTCGTGTATATGCAGAGTTTGGAGAACATGTACAGGTCGAAACTCGCCGTCAGGTTCCTTTCGGGGATAGAAAAACTCAGGGACGATTTTCATATAAGCTTTTCCAAGCCTGATCCGGTAGACAGCAGGGGAAACTACCTCATCACGCTTATCCCGAAGGAGTCGGATCCGGGTGTCAACACATTGTTTTTAACGATCGACAAAGAGAGTTACCAGGTAACGAAGTGCAGTTTTTCTGATCTGTACGGGAATGTCAACCGTATTCAATTCACAGAGATAACAATCAACAGCATGCTGTCAGAGAAGTTGTTCAATTTCAAGCCCCCGCCCGGCACCGAGGTATTCAAAATGCCGTAATGCAGAGCGCTATTTGCAAGTATGCCGTGCGTGAGGGTGAAAAATCTTTACATAAAGACAGACAATCAGAAAAACAATAAGGGGCCGGAGATTACAGAATATGCTCAGTACGTGTTGCCTCGAGAGATGCGGAATGTGTGTTGCGAACATTTTTGCAGATGAGTTTTTCTCTGCAGCAGGGGTGGTTGGTGCCTCTTGTCCCCGGGCGAGAAATTTCCGGAGGAGGTTGTGGTGCAAGTAAGACTTGATGAAACCACATGTGTTCGGAGCGAAGAATGGCTGAATCGGGAGTGGCTGGAAACGAACGGACGTGGCGGGTATGCCTCGAGTACCGTTCTGAACTGCAACACAAGGAGGTACCACGGGCTGCTCGTGGCGAACCTCAGGATGCCTCAGGGAAGGCATGTTCTCCTTTCGAGGCTTGAAGATTCCATTGTCGTGGGGGGGGATGAGGATTATCTTTCCTGCTGTCAATATCCCGGCGTATTTCTCCCCCGTGAGGGATCCTGTCTCAGAGAATTTCATCTGGGTTTCTGTCCCCAGTTTCGCTATGAAATGAAAGGTGTTCTCATCCGTAAAGCCGTGATGATGGTGTATGGAAAGGACAATGTCCTGGTCAGGTATGACATTGAACGATGTCCCCATTCGGCCACTTTGCGCGTGAAGCCGTTTATTGCCTACAGGAAATACGACACCCTCATCATGCAAAATGCGTTTCTTCGCAGAGAGATTCGTGCCATCAAAAACGGATTCACACTGCGTCCGTATGACGGCATGCCGGTCCTGTTCGTGCAGACAAGCGTGAAGGTGCCATTTGTTCCTGTTTCCGTATGGTATAATAATTTTGAGTACAGCCTGGATCGTGACAGGGGCTATGACTGGCACGAGGA
Source organism: Deltaproteobacteria bacterium (assembly GCA_016874835.1). Taxonomy (GTDB): domain Bacteria; phylum Desulfobacterota; class Syntrophia; order Syntrophales; family UBA2185; genus VGTB01. Next base: position 5,953 of record VGTB01000055.1, read on the forward strand.
TTTGTTTCTTCCCGGTTATTTCGAGATTCCCGTGAAGCAGGGAACGACCGTAATCGTGTCTGCGTCTCTTGACATGTGCCGGGAACCGCTCAAAAAAGTATGGGATGCGGAAAGAAAAAGGCGCCTCCGGGAAGCTTCAAGAATCGATACGATCGCGGAGAAGTTCGAGAATGAAGAGGACAGGACTCATGTCCGCAACCTGATCAGAGCGGGTCAACAGTTTCTGATCAGAACACCATTGGAACGGCCGACGATTATCGCAGGTTACCACTGGTTCACCGACTGGGGGCGGGACACACTCATTTCTTTGCCCGGACTGGCTTTCTGCAGCGGGTTTTCCCAATTGGGGATCGATATCCTCACTGACCTCGGCAAACAGGAACAGGATGGCCTGCTCCCCAATTATTTTTCCGACGACGAAACCCAAAAGAGTTATAACACTGTGGATACTGCTCTTCTGTATTTCTGGGCAGTTCAGCAGATGATCAGGTATACCGGTAATATTGCCGTCGTCAGGGATGAGATGTGGCCGGTGATGAAAAAGATCCTGCGGCATTACATGTCCGGGACCAAGTTTGATATATACATGAATGCGAGCGGATTGCTTCATGCCGGGGGACAGGGTATGAATCTGACGTGGATGGATGCCGTTGTGGGCGGGAAACCTGTTATCCCGCGATGGGGGTACGCCGTCGAAATCAACGCCCTCTGGTTCAACGCTGTCTGTTTCGCCCATGAACTGGCGCAGAAATTTGGTGATCCGGAGTACTTTTATCACGACCTGATTCGTACAATAAAGAAATCGTTCGTGGACACGTTCTGGATCGAGAAAGAGGCATATCTCGGGGATGTCTTCTGCGATGGGAAACTGGATGTCTCCGTCCGCCCGAACCAGATTTTTGCCGTTTCACTCCACTACTCGCCGCTGGAACCCCATCAATGGAAAGGGGTGGTCGGGTCGGTGATGGAACACTTGCTTACCCCCGTCGGATTGAGAACCCTGTCTCCGGAAGACAAGGAATACAGGGGTCGTTATGAGGGAGATATGTTTTCACGGGATATGGCATACCATCAGGGTACGGTGTGGCCATGGTTACTGGCGCATTTTTCTGATGCGTATTTGAGAGTTGCGGAGGACAGGGAAGCCGCGAAGATGTTCCTTCAGGCGTATATACGCTCGTTCATCCGACATCACCTGACTGAGGCCGGCGTGGGTTGCATATCTGAAACTTTTGATGGTGATCCTCCCCATCGTCCGGAGGGGTGCATTTCTCAGGCCTGGAGCGTCGCCGGGTTGATAAGGATGTACTCACTGATCAGTGACATTCCCGGCGGGTGGTGATGAATGTGGCACACACAAAGCAGTGACAATGACGAACGCGTTCAAAGAGGTTTTTGGGTTTACATTCTCATTTTATTGTGTAAATAATAAAACGAGATATCACCACAATTGTTAATTGATCAGAAAGAGATTCGGCGTGAAGAATGTCCCTGTGATCATTCTGTAATTGTGTCCTGACACAGTTCCCGGGGGAGCCCGAGGGACTGCCCTCTCAGGATGATGGTGAGGAGGCCGTAAGTACTTGAGAATTCTCATGTTCGGATGGGAATTTCCACCCCATATGAGCGGTGGCCTCGGGACCGCGTGTTTTGGTATCACAAAGGCACTTTCAGGTCTTGGACATAGCGTAATCTTTGTCATTCCAAGAATGAATGCCGGGGATGAACCGTCACACGTGGAGTTGGTGTCCGCTTCAAAGGTTCCCGTTCCGAAACAACTTTTTTACGAAGGGATATTGAAACGCATTGATGTCAGGCATGTCGACTCCCTTCTCAGACCCTATATGACGCAGGGTCAATACGCATCACTCCTTCGTAAACAGTATTACCATCTTCCTGTTCGCAGGAGGTATGACAGGGGAAAAAAAGGATATGTGTTTCTGGATATTTCAGAAAAATACGGACCTGATCTGATTTCCGAAGTACTCAGGTACTCGAAGGTGGCGTGCGTTATTGGAAAGAGCCACACGTTTGATGTGATACACGCCCATGATTGGATGACCGTCTTTGCCGCGATGAATGCAAAAAAAGTGAGCGGGAAGCCCTTCGTTCTCCACATCCATTCCCTTGAGTTCGACAGGAGCGGTGAACACATAAACAGGAACATATATGACATCGAACGCTACGGGATGGAGTCAGCGGATCGTATTATCGCCGTCAGTCACTATACGAAGAACATTATCACGGCGAGATACGGCATATCTCCTGATAAGATATCCGTCGTTCATAATGCTGTTTCCCGTACCGAGGCGGTTAAGTCCTACCACATTGAGAGAGAACCGGACAGGAAGATAGTCCTCTTCCTGGGGAGAATTACTTTTCAGAAGGGTCCCGATTCCTTTGTGGAAGCGGCTTCCCTGGTATTGAACGAGCTTCCCGAGGTGACGTTTGTCATGGCGGGGGCCGGGGACATGATGCCCCGCATGGTTGAACGGGTGGCCGAACTCGGGATCGGCAAAAATGTTCACTTCACGGGTTTCTTGCAGGGCTCGGAAGTTGAGCGGGTGTTCACTATGAGCGATCTGTATGTGATGCCCAGCGTCTCCGAGCCGTTTGGCATTTCTCCTCTTGAAGCGATGCTTTATGATGTACCCGTGATTATTTCCAGGCAATCGGGTGTATCCGAGATTCTCCGTCACGCGCTCAAGATTGATTTCTGGGATGTGAAGGAAATGGCGAACAAGATGATTGCCGTGTTGAAATACCCCGAGCTGGTCGAGGAAATGGTTGAGAGGTCGCGGGAGGAACTGAAGAATATCCACTGGGAGACTGCAGCACAGCAGATCGCGAAAGTGTACCGTCTTGCAGGTGTGTAAATGCCGAGCGTTTGTTTCTATTTTCAAATTCATCAGCCCCTCCGATTAAGACATTATACCTTTTTTGATATCCATAGCGATCATGAGTACGAACACAGGGAGCAGAATCGCGAGACGCTGCAGAGGGTGACGGAAAGGTGTTATCTGCCCGTCAACAGAATCATTCTCAATTTAATAAAAAAATATCGCGGAGATTTCCGTGTTGCCTTTTCCATCACGGGTTCCATCCTCGACCAGTTTGAGAAATATCGCCGGGACGCCATTGAGAGTTTTCAGCGGCTTGCGGATACGGGGTGCGTGGAATTCATCAATGAAACGTACTACCACTCGCTTGCATTCCTGTTTTCCCCACGGGAATTTAAAGAACAGGTGATTTCTCATCGGAATAAGGTCAAGACGCTCTTCGGCCAAAACCCGAAGACGTTCCGGCATACGGAACTTATCTACAACAACGATCTCGCCAGGATGGTGGAGAAAATGGGCTATGCGGCTGTTCTGGCGGAGGGAACGGAGAGAGTATTGGGATGGCGCTCTCCCAACTACGTTTACCGGCCGGCGGGGTGTCACAAATTGAAACTGCTTTTAAGAAATTACCGTTTGTCGGATGATATCTCCTTTCGTTTTTCTGACCAGAAGTGGTCGGAGTATCCGCTTACGGCCGATAAGTATGCCCGCTGGGTACATGATGCCGGCAAAACGGGAGATGTAATCAATCTTTTCATGGATTATGAAACCTTCGGCGAGCATTTGAAGGGGGATGCGGGAGTTTTCGATTTCCTTCGATCTCTCCCCGGCGAGATAATGAAACATCCCGATTTCCGGTTTCAGACGCCGGCTGAGGTGGCCGGAGAATACGAGCCCGTTGCCCGGTTGGACGTGCCTCATTTTGTGTCGTGGGCGGATGTGGAAAGGGATCTGAGTGCGTGGCTGGGAAATGCGCTGCAGAAAGATGCACTACACACCCTGTACGGCATGGAGTCAAAAGTCCGGCGTCGGAAAAAAGAGGAACTCCTTCGCACCTGGCGTATGCTCCAGACGTCCGATCATTTTTACTACATGTGTACCAAATGGTTTGCTGACGGAGATGTGCATGACTATTTCAATCCGTACTCATCTCCCTACGATGCGTATATCAACTATATGAACGTCTTAGATGATTTTTCAAGTTTTTTGGGAGGAAAAGGAACATAATTCATGAAAGAGCATCATAAAGGATATCTCTTTGAAGTGAGCTGGGAGGTCTGCAACAAGGTCGGTGGCATATACACCGTGGTAACGAGTAAACTGAGAGAAGCCTTGCGTATTTACGGAGATCGTTATTTTCTCCTGGGACCGGATCTTAAAACGAACCCTGATTTTGAAGAAACCGACGAGGAGTGCTGGATAAAGATCAGGGAAGCCACCGCCATTAAAGACATTCCCTGCCGGTTCGGCAGGTGGAAGATTCCGGGTGAGCCCAAGGTCATCCTTGTAAGTTTCGGGAAAAAGTATGACAAAGACCAGTTACTGTTCCGGATATGGGAAGATTATGGCGTCGATTCCATAGCGGGTGGCTGGGACTATGTCGAACCGGTCATGTTCAGCTATGCCTGCGGTGAGGTCATCGAGACAATTTACAACATCCTTATCAGGCCGGATGGTGAATCAGCCGTCGCCCAGTTTCACGAGTGGATGTGCGGAGCAGGCCTTCTCTTTTTGAAGAAGAGGGTTCCGGAAATCGGTACCGTGTTTACCACGCATGCCACAATTCTGGGGAGAACCCTCGCCGGGTCGGGCGTGGATATTTATACGAACATGGAGCATATCTCACCCCAGGTAGAAGCAGGTGCCCACAATATCAAGGCGAAATATTCAATGGAGGCGGCATCGGCGAGAGAAGCGGACTGTTTCACGACCGTCAGCGAAATCACCGCATCTGAAGCGAAAAATTTTCTGGGCAGATATCCGGATGTCGTCACACCGAACGGACTCGATGTGGACCATATTCCCGATTTGGCGAAGGATAAAGAATACACATTGAAATCGAGAGAGAAACTCCTTCGCGCGGCATCACGGTTCTTGAGGAAAGACCTTCCGGCAGACACAAAACTTTTACTTATTTCAGGTCGCTATGAGTTCCACAATAAGGGTATCGGTGTATTTTTGAATGCTCTCAGCCGTCTGGAGAAGGATATGAAGGAAGGAGAGGTCATCGTTGCGTATCTCTTCATTCTTGCGGGGCACACCGATTTGATTCCTTACCTCCAGAGCGATTATTCAGGGCCGGAACCGGGGAATCCCCCTATTGCGACTCATAGACTTCACAATGAAGCGGCCGATCCCATCCTGCAGACGTGCAGCAGATTGCGACTTATGAACACGCAGCAAAACAGGGTGCATGTCATATTTCTTCCGGCATACCTGAATGGACACGATGGTTTTCTCAACATGACCTATTACGAAGCGCTTTCCGGGTGCGATCTCGGTGTTTTCCCCTCTTATTACGAGCCGTGGGGATATACCCCTTTGGAAAGTGTTGCCTATGCGGTGCCCACCATAACGACCGACCAGGCAGGCTTCGGTCTCTGGGTTCAGGAAACGGTGAGCAAACCGGGGGGGATTATCCTTTTGCAGAGGAAGGGGAAAGATATCGGTACAATTGAGGAACATTTACATAACATCTTCAAACAGTTTCTTGCCTGGAGTGCCCAGGATATTCAGGAGAGGAGGACTTCTGCAAGGCGGGTGGCCCGTCAGGCAAACTGGAAGGATTTTTTCAAGCATTATCTGAAAGCGTACGAAAGAGCACTGGCCGTTGCCAGAGCCCGTGTACAGGCGCTTGTTTCAGTCGATTACAGGGCGGAAGGGAAATATGTCTTTGCGGGTACCGCATCGGCTCAGCCCCATTTCCGCGCCTTCACCGCCGTGGCGAATCTCCCGGAGAAAATCAACCGCCTGAGAGAACTGGCGTACAATTTATGGTGGACGTGGCACCCGAAAGCCCGGAGCCTGTTTATCGCACTCGATCCCAAGATATGGCCGGATATGGGGAATAATCCGGTCAAAATGCTGGAGACGGTCTCCTCGGAAAAACTGGTGGAAGCCTCGGAAAACCCCGGTTATATGGGTATGTACGTTCAGTTTATACAGCAATTCGACGAATACATGAGCGAAAGATCTCCCTGTAAGAGAGTTCAGATATCCCCGGCATTGAAATGGTCGTCTCCCGTTGCCTATTTCTCGACCGAGTATGGTCTCCACGAGTGTCTCCCCCTGTATTCAGGCGGGTTGGGCACTCTCTCCAGTGATCATCTGAAAACCGCCAGTGACCTCAATATCCCTATGGTCGGCATAGGGTTACTTTACAAATTCGGATTTTTCAAGCAGGTCATTGATAAAAGCGGTGTGCAGATCGCGGAATACCGGGAAAACGATTTCTCCGTGATGCCGGTGGAGATTGTCCGGGATGATGTGGGCAACGAGGTGCAGATATCCCTTGAGTTGCCGGGAAGAACGCTCTTTGCCAGTATATGGGAAATCAAGGTGGGGCATGTCTCTCTGTATCTCCTCAATACCGACGTTCCCAGAAATACCGTTCAGGACAGGAAAATTACGGACCGTCTCTATCCCGAAGATCAGAGGGTTCGAATCGAACAGGAGATTCTCCTGGGTATGGGTGGCGTCAAATTGTTGAAGAAATTTGGTATTAAACCTCGCGTGTACCATATCAATGAGGGACACTCGGCATTTCTTATTTTTGAGAGGATCACAGATCTCATGACGGAGGAAGGTCTCTCTCTCGATGAGGCAATCGAAGTGGTCCGGGGGAGTACCGTCTTCACCACACATACCCCTGTGGAAGCGGGAAATGAGAGATTTCCCAGCGACCTCATGGAACATTACTTCGCCGGATTTGTCAAAAGAACGGGTATGTCCTGGTCTCAGTTCTGGGATCTGGGGAGGAAAGAGAGTGGTGAGGATAAACCGTTCTTCATGAATATCCTGGCGCTGAAATGTTCGCATATGAGCAATGCCGTGAGCCGGGTGCATGAGGATATTTCCCACCGGTTGTGGCGAGATGTATGGAAAGGATTTAACACTGCCGACATACCGATACGTCACATTACCAACGGTGCTCATATCATGTCCTATATTGCGCCGAGGATGAAAACGGTCTTTGACACGTATCTGGGGAGTGAGTGGGAAGATAACATCACGGATTATGAGGTCTGGGAGAGGGTTCAGGATATCCCTGATTCGATACTGTGGGATACGCGGTATGAACTCAAGCAGAAAATGATAAATTTCCTGCGGGAATATCTCTCCAGGAACTGGATGAAATACGGATACTCGAAAACATGGCGGGAGCAGTTTTTTTCAAAGATAAATCCGGCGGCAATGATTATCGGATTCGCGCGGCGGTTCGCGCCGTACAAGCGCGCCGATTTACTCCTCACTGACCTTGATCGACTGGACAGGATGGTGAATCATCCGGTGCGTCCTGTATATATTATTTTTGCGGGGAAGGCCCATCCGAACGACGGGATGGGGAAATCCCTCCTTAAGAAGGTTTTTGACGTCTGCGTGGATGAACGGTTCAGGGGCAAGATATTTTTCATCGAGGATTACGACATCCATGTCGCTCGTCATCTGTTGCAGGGTGTGGATGTGTGGCTGAACACTCCCAGAAGGCCTTATGAAGCGAGTGGTACGAGCGGTGAAAAAGTCGTGGCGAACGGAATTCTCAATGTAAGTATTTCCGACGGCTGGTGGTGCGAGGGGTATGACGGGACAAACGGATGGACCATTGGACCGGTTGTGAGGAGATATGTTGAAGAGAGCACGGGTAGTGATGAAGAAGACGGCCAGTCTTTATACTCGCTCCTGGAGAATACGGTAATACCGACCTTCTATGACAGAGAAGTGTCGGGTCTGCCGGAAAAATGGATCGGTATGATCAAGCGTTCCATGCAGACAATTATACCCCAATTCAACACGGAGAGGATGCTCCTCCAGTATTACCATGAAATGTACCTGCCCACCGCACACAGGGAACATGATCTCTATACGGAATCCCATAAACTGGCCCGGGAGCTTGCCGACTGGAAGCGCAAGATACCCATGCGCTTTTCTTCACTCAGGCTTTTGGATATCAGTATCGAGGGTATTCAGGGAGATACCGTGTACGTGGATCAGCCATTGCAGGTGAGCGCGAGAATCGATCCGGGAAAGATGGAACAGGGGGAAATTCTCGTTGAACTGATTATCGGAAGGAAGGAAGGCCATGAGTTCGACGGGACTCCCGAATGCGTACCGTTGAAACTGTCGGGGAAGTCGCAGGAGGGCATTCTCACGTTTTCCGCACACTATATCATCAAGCAAAACGGCACCTACTGCTACGGTATCAGGGTGCTGCCTTTCCACGACCGACTTGCGTCCAAGCAGGAGACCGGCCTGATCCTCTGGGCGTAGTTTTCATTTGCCCGGATCGGAACCTGCAGGGTATTTTTGGTGTATCATGTCACCTGCGGCTGATAAACATCAGGATGACGGTGAGGATGATGCTGATGATGATGCTCGTAGCCAGGGGGAAATAGAAGGTGAAATTCTTGCCCTTGTAGTAGAAATCGCCGGGTAACTTTCCAAGCCACGGTATTTTCCCTCCCAAGAGGATGAGGACTCCTATGCCGGCGATCACCAGTCCGATGATGAGCAGAATCTTGCCAATACCGGGAAAATCAATCATGCAGCACCTCGATAGTTATGTATTATAACAAAGATCGGTGCAAATTCTAAATACAAATATCTAAATTCTAAACGGATTAAAACATCTGAATGTTTTTGACGTTTGGGTTTATTATTGTTTAGAATTCAATCTTTCGTGGGTAGGATTTCACCGCAGCTGGCTTATGACCACGTGAAGGGCGAATCCCGCTCGAAATCCGGTGAGAACGCCCGGTCGTCCACATCCTGTGTAAAGACCGTTTCGAAACCCATGT
>VGTB01000056.1 GCA_016874835.1 Deltaproteobacteria bacterium
ATAGGTCTCGCGATCTCAAAAATCCCGGGATTTTTACGTAAACGCCCGGCCATGCTTTTAATAAATTCCACATGACAAATTTCCGCCTCAGCAAGACCTGACCAGAAAGGTTTATCCTCTTGCCATATCTCACCGCACGTCTTATAAAATTCCGATATCGCCGACTCGAGTTCCGCCATTGCCTCCATGGCCTTCAAGACATTATTTACATCGGCTGGTCCCATAAGTTCCTCCCATAGGATAGTTACTTAATATAACATGATTTCTCACAAATCAACTGCTTCCCTTCCAATGCTGCCCCCATCGGGCGGTGAATACCTTCGTATCGTTTCCGCGACATATGAATGCCGAATAACGCATGATTTCCAAAAGCTCTGTGTTTTATAATCACGTGATCACCGGAATAATTCAAGGAGATATCATACATGATGTTTCCCCAATTACCATAAATGAAAATATACTGTGTGCAGTTTTCTCTTTGCCGCCATTTGACAGGTTATACGAAACGGTGTAAATTCCAGAACAATCCTAAGTAAGAATGAATTTGAAATTCTGTGTTCATTGTCAGTATATACACAAAATTTAGGGTTCCATCGAATCCGGCAACGATTGAGGGGTAAGGAGGGCAATGGTGAAAAATGCATTTACCGTTAAGGGGAAGCGTGTAGCGCTGGCAGGCGTTTTCATGATTGTATCTTTTCTGCTGGGGTGGATAGAAACAGGCCTGTCCCAGGAAGGTAAATATGACCTTAATACACTCGCGCAAGAAACGCTTAAGACGTCTGAGAAACAGAATGAGGATAAAGCCCGCTTGTCGATATGGCAGTATGCGTTATTTCTCACAGGAGAGATTCCGGATTTTATGAATACCTTTCCTGTAGAGATGAGTGAGGCAAATTTTCCATGCGAGGAGGGTAGCTGTATATAAATATTAAAAAGTATCTCTGGCTGTATGCAATTGTATCAGCATGTCTGTGTTCCTCCCCTCTCTATGCCGATCAGTGTGACGATGTATACGATAAGGCCAGCGACCTGTATCGTTCCGCCATAGAAGCGTCGCAACACCAGGATTATAATCGAGCAGTGGAGTACTTCAAGGGAGCTGCGGAATATTACGAGCAGGCTGCAACCATGAGGAACTGCAGATGACCTAAAATACCCAGGTTAGCCCGTGAGGCTGCACTGCAAAGCAGAAGGTATGCGGACCAATATCAGGAGTACAGTGCCGGGTCAAGACTCATTGATGAATACAACAGTGCCACTGACAAGTTTAACGAAGGCAGTCATTATGCACGTAATCGAGAGTGGGACAGAGCCATTTCCGCTTTTGAAGAGGCTGCTCAAATATGGGAAGGTGTTGCCGCTGCAACCCGGAGTGAAATCGGCACAAAAGCCTCGGAAATGGCCAGACAAGCCCGCTACTCCGCCGACATGGCACGACAATACAGGTAGTATAAGACCAAAGCAACCGGCTCAATAATCTCCGTCTCATCAGACCTGTGCTTTATAAAGCACATCGATTGAAGCGACTTGTAATTTTCATGGTCATCTGGTATGAAAGAACACCATTTTGCGCCGACTTTCAAGAAGGGGTATTCTCATAAGGTCTCGTTATAAATCTCAAGAACATGTATGAAGCATATAGGGAGGAATAAAATGTTGAAACGTCTCATCTCGATACTGTTAATTTTTTCCATGCTGCTGCTCAATGCCTGCGGCACCCTCATGTATCCCGAGCGCAGGGGCTCGAAGGGACCGAAAATCGACCCGCATGTCGCCATTCTGGATGCCCTTGGACTGTTATTGTTCATTATCCCGGGAGTTGTTGCCTTTGCAGTGGACTTCACAACCGGTTGTATTTACCTCCCCGACGGTGGGAAGGGATTGCTGGATCATAAGCCAGTCAAAGTTGTGAAACCGGAGGACGGCCGCCTGACTCCGGAATTTCTGTCCTCTGTTGTATACGGCCACACGGGCAAACACGTCACATTCATGAAGCGGGGCGATGTTGTGGTGTGTCAGGTGGACGGAAGGGTGATCACACCCCGGCCCCTTAGTTCCACAGAGTTAGAAAACCTGCAATAGTGAGAAAAGATACCGGCAGTGCACGCAGGACTGAAGATCCTCGGGGAACTCCAGGTTCAGGCTATAATATTTTTTACGATTGCAGATAACTGTGGAGGCCGGGCAGGTAATTCACTCCCAGATAGGTGAATATCACTGCGGCAAATCCGATGATGGCCAATACGGCCATTCTTTTCCCCCGCCATCCCCGGACAAACCGGGAATGCAGCATGGCTGCATAGATGAGCCACGTGATCAAGGACCAGGTCTCTTTCGGATCCCAGCTCCAGTATGATCCCCATGCATAGTGAGCCCAGATAGAGCCGGTAATGATACCAAGGGAGAGAAAAACAAATCCCAGAACCACGCTCTGGTAGATAAGTTCGTCGAGAGAATCACTTGACGGTAAATACCTCAGAAAGGATTTTGATGATTCCGCGGGATTCCTGTCGAGACTCTTTAACAGATACATGCACCCCAATCCGAAGGCGATAGCAAAAGCGGCATATCCCATAAAGCAGGTCATGACGTGACTTGTGAGCCAGTTACTCTGAAGTGCCGGGATGAGCGGCTGAATCCTGCTGTTGATATTGGGTGACAGTGAGGCGAATGCCATGGCAAGGAATGCCATGGGAACCACAAACACGCCGAGGCTCCTGTGTTTGATCCGCCACTCAAAAACCACGTAGAGCAGGACGATCGTCCAGGAAAAGAAAATCAGAGACTCATAAAAGTTGGAGAGAGGTGCATGGCCTATGCCCATCTTATAGGATTCAACCCACCGGATGATCAAGCCGACAGTGTGCGCCACAAGACCGACCAACACTGTGACAGACGCCACGCGCCCCCATAAATTCGTATGCCTGATCGCAGAGATGAAGTAACACACGAAGGCCACGAAATAAATAAAGGTAACCCAGCTGAGAATGGTCGTATTGATCATGATCATCATGACCCGGTTTTTCTTATCTCGCCGATCAGACGGGATATCTCTCGATCGAGGCCGACGCGATCCTTGTTGCTTCTGCCGGCGATACTGATCTTCGTCTTTGCCCCCTCTTGTGCAACACCGATCCATACCCGGCGATGGGAATAAAAAAAGACAAACATAAAACCGGAAACAAGCAAAAAAGAACCGCCAATAACGATGGGAACGCCGGGATCCCTGTTGACCTGCAAGCCCGTATAGTGCCTCGGTTGAATGGTAATAAGTGAAAATACATAAGGGTTAAAAAGACCGGGGTCGAAGATCGGCACCTGCTCCTTCAATCCGGGATGAGCCGCTTCCATCTCATCGATGTTCTGAAACACCCAGAACTGCACATCCCGCTTTGCCGACTGTATCTGCATCTTTACCGCAGGGCCCATACGCATGAAATTTCCTTCTACACGAATGATCTTCGCCCTGCCCTCCTTCCCGGGAAGATCGAACTCCTGCCCCGCCCCGATCCTCATAACGTGTGTCCGGTCACGTCCCTTCCGGACGACAATCAAGGCATCTCCCGAGGGGACTGTTCCATAACTTGCCTGATAGAACCGTACCCCCTCTACGGTTGCCGGATGGTTGACGAGCACCGCTCCCTGATGGATCGTATTACCATTCCTCGTAAAGGTGAGTTCCGAGCGATACGCTTTCGGCGTACCGTCTTCATAATACTCCACGGTAAAACGATCACACCGGACGGCAAAATCAAGTTTCTTAAAACCTTTACCCCCTTTGAGTTCAACCGTGTCCACCGATTGACCCTCGGCCACCGAGACGTACGCATCAAAACCGAAGAAGAACCCGACGATCATCCCGGTGAGAATCACCAGGATGCTGAAATGGATTACATATACGCCCAGGTATGACGCGTTCCCCTTCTCCCCTGTCAGGAATACTCCTTTCTGGGCCTCTTTACGCTCTACCCTCCGGTAGTTCTTCTTCAAAATACCTTCGAGACGGGATGCTTCATCACTCCTTGTCCTTTCGCTCATAATGGTCTGTTCCGGCGGTAGATCCCTGAAAACGTCATACTCATCTAACACGGACTTCCCCCGGAAAAGCTTCCAGGAAGCAGGAAGCCGGTTCAGGGAACAGACAATCAGATTGATGGAAAGAAGACCCATGAGAATCATGAACCACACGGAATGATAGATATCAAAAAGCTGCAATTTCTGGAAAACAGAAACCATCCCGGGGCTGAGACGGCTCGTAAATGTATCAGCAGCCTCCTGCTGGGGGATCACTGTGCCTAAGACTGCGGCGAGGGCAATCACTATTAAAAGTGCAAGCGTGAGTTTTACAGAGGAGAAAAAAGATTTCATGAGAATATAGCCCAGAAAATCAGAACTGTAAGCAATAATCCGAGCAGGAGACTCGTGAGGCCAAAAGCTGCGGAAATGATACTGGAATAGAACGAGATGTCAAAGTTTTTTTCGATATCTTCACGTTTGAAATGAGAAGCGTTTGCAAGGGTTACCGGACAATCCTTAAGACTGGCTCTTAAAGCAACTTCTCTCTTGACATACCTCGACGGCTTCTTTACTTTAAAAATGTCACCTGAAGATTTTTCATATATTGATCATCAACATTACGTGAAAAGTCAGAATGCTTTACGCGGACATTCATCCACATAACACAAAAGGAGCACTCCCATGAAAAAACGACTATCAATAGTTCTGGCAATTTCTCTGTTCTGGTTTTGGGGCTTAAGTCGTCCAGTTCATGCTCAGGAAAACAGTGAGTTATACCTGGAAACAATCGGAACTCTCTCCGCGCAGGGAATCTTGATCACTTACCTGGCTATCGGCGTACTCGGGGATGGATACGAAAAAAACGTATATGAGAAAGACTTCATACTGAATCTGGTGACACAGATCATTAACGTGACCGAAGCGGCAAAAAAGCAAACGAACAGACTCCAGTCTTCCGGTATGGCACCCGGTGAGTCTAACATCAAATATCTCTATGAGCTCAGCGAGACTTATGATCTCCTTATGGAGCAGTCCCTGGCCTTTAAAAGCTACGTGATCACAGCCAATCCGGAACATGTCACCATTTTCCACGAAAAGCGGAACGCGGCCTGGAAAAAAATAGCAAAATTGCTGGATATAAAATAGAAGCCCCTCACTCAGTTCCGGTACATACAAGGGGGCTTCTCTTGCTTTGCATCTTGCGGTCATTGTCGAAGTGGAGACCAGCAGGGACATCTCTTCCTTTCCGGAACAACCTCACTTCGAGATTTGCAATGTTCATTCAAAATACCCAAATGGCACTCAGTAAAAAATATTTTCACAATTTTGTTGACATCAGAAGATTTCTCACATAGTTTCAACCCATGATATTTCACACATCCGTCTCCAGGATACTGCTTTCCATGATTCTGGTGATCTTCTTGGGATCTTCGCTTGGGGATACCTTAAGTCAGAGAAGTTTATCTCTTGCCGTAACCGCAAGACTCTCATCGCTTGTTCCTGACGACGACGACTTCTTCAACAAGAAAAAGAAGCCCTTCGTCGTTGTGCAAAGACACCTTTCCTGCAAACCATTTCCCATTCCGGAGAGTGTGTATACGAGAGATGAGTCTTTCACAGTCTCACCGATTACTTTATCATACCTCCTCAGAGCACCCCCCTTAACGTGAGTGTTTTAGAGCAACGCATTTAAATCCAATAATCTTATCCGTGGAGTGTATAAGGGCGAGGAGGATGCAAGGAAGAGGAGGTGATGCTCAAATCCCATAGGCAATATTGAGACTCAGGAATTGACTTCATAGTAAATATTTCTATAGTTCACTCATATGCGAAGTGTATTGACAAAGGAAGTTACTGCCTTAGGCAAATCATAATTAATATCAAAAAGGGAGGAGACGAAATGAACAAAGAAGATATCATCAATGAGGTTGCAAAAGTCACGTGCAGCAAGGCGGAAGCCGCAACAGTGGTGAACGCTTTCCTTGATGCGATCAAGAAAGCGCTCAAAAAGGGGAACAAGGTGACCCTTATCGGTTTCGGCACTTTCTCTGTTGCAAAGAGATCAGCGAGAACGGGAAGAAATCCTCAGACCGGCAAACCAATCAAGATCGCTGCGAAAAAGGTCCCGAAATTCACGGCAGGCAAGGCATTAAAGGATTCGGTGAAGTAACTTTCAGCGTGAATACGCTGCATACAGTAATCGATAGATTATCAAAACGGGAGAGGGTGGAGTTTCCCCCACCCTCTCTTGTTTTTGAGGATAGTGTATATTTGTTACATTCAAGTTCACTTAATCTTCTTAGAACAAAGATACCAGTTACCTAAAATAACACTACGCTTTCCAGAGACCGTGAAGGTTGCAGTACTCACGAACCACAATACCCTTCTGCTCGAACTTGAATTTGGCCTCAGGGGCCTCACCGGGTTTCAGGAACTGTCGCGAGAGGACCTTACCATCCTTCATTATTTCTATCCACTCGATGTAATGATCCTTTTCCATCGGGTGTGGCACACTTCCTACCTTAACCAAGATGTCACCACCGGATTTCTCCACAACAGGAACGTGTTTCTCTACGGATGCATCGACGGTATTTTCCTTGAAAACCCTCATCGGCTTCCCACAGCAGAACATCTGTCCTTTTCCTTCGTGAAGCATTTCAACAATGTGCCCACACGAATCGCACTTATACACCTCAAATCTTTCAGCCATCTTTTACCTCCTCAATTCTGGGTTATTGGAGCAACGTTGCCATTTACTCCCTGCATTTTTGAAATCTGCCACAGTCCCACGGGCGCCTTATTCCGCACCAGAACACTACAAATAGCTCTTTTCGCGTTTACTTAAAAACAATTGTGTAATCGGTGTGTGAGAGACGATGAAACAAGTTTTTATCCCATTTAATCAGGAATGATTCCTGATTCATCAGAAAATTTTTTTATTGCGTCTCGTCTTATTTCCGCAATCCCTTATGATCATCCTTCCTGCAATGCGGACAATAACCATGGTATTCGAACCTTGTTTCCGTGATGCGGAATCCCGTTTTCCCTTCAATATTTTTAGTATCGAAAAGAAGGGAATGATAGTCCCTGATATCTTTACATTGCTTGCAGATCAAGTGAATATGTGCTTCGGTATTGCCCTCGTGGCGGTTTTCCATTTTATCAAAATCAAGAGTGTGAATGATGCCACGCCTTGAAAGCTCGTTGAGTGTGAAATAGACTGTCGACAAGCTGATACCTTTCATTTTCTTTTTCACTTCTTGATAAAGAAAATTTGCACTCGGATGAAGAGCAGCCTTTGCCACAAAAGCCTCGATAATGGCAAGCCTCTGTCGGGTGAGTTTTAACCCTTTTGCCTTCAGCTTTTCTATGAAAAATTCTGTAGTCATATTATTTCGGAATAATTCCTATTTAGAATACTGTGCTCATGATCGCCTGTCAAGGAGTATTTTATATCATTGACAGGTCTCCCCCACCATGATGCCAAGAATGATACCTCCTCGCAGATGCGGGGCACGGCATCGAGAAAAAATGTGTACAAGATGTTTTGAAGAGAGGCTTGCACGGGCAGCATACCCCCTGTGATTCAATTGCATGAATATGGGAAAGTAAAAAACGGCGGCGGTATCTCCCAAAATATGATATATGTACCATGAACATGAACAGGGAGCGCGAGTTTCCGGTTTTCACGTTTATACGAATACCGGAGGAAAAGACAATTGCGCTCGTCGATTTTCTCGGGCATCAATGAAGATGAGTCCTTGAAATTTTAACAGATGTTGTATCCAAGGAGATGACCATGCGGATAGGAAGCGGTGGTGCCAATTTTGGAGATTTTCTCAAAAATCTTCTCAAAAAGGATAAGAATGAGAAAGACACCGTATCCGCACATGTCAGTCAGTTCTCAATCAAAGTGACTCCTCCGGGCACTTTGAGCTCCGACGAACTCAAAAAGATCTTTGACGATCTCAAGATGGAGATGAAGCTCAAGATCACGAGGGTCAAATTCAGCCCTGCCATATATGAACTTACATGGACGGATTTAGGAAGCAAGTTTTCGGAAGGGACTGAGACACTCGATGAACTTACCAACAAATTGGTGAAGCTGGGATTTACCATTACCGTGACCTGATTCCGGAGTTGGTGGGGACGTGGCAATGAATATCAGTTATAGGTTAATACCCTCCTCACGCGTCAAAGTACCGCTGAACATATTTTTTCCTTCCCGTTATCCGCCGGTATTGCTCGTCGGGATATCCTAAGGCGATCACGGCATACACCTTTTCACTATCGGGGATACCCAAGAATCTTTTAATGGTGATATCCCGTTTCATCGCTTCCACGGCAAAACCAATCAGGCACGACCCCAGCCCCACACTGTGTGCAGCCAGGAGTATATTCTGCGCAGCCAGGAGCGCATCTTCCCGCGGACAGGATGCTCCCGGTTCCGAACCAACGATGATCGCCGCCGTTGCTCCGTGGAAGAGTCTGTCGACACCCAGTTGTTCCCACTCAGTGAGGGCCTCTTCGACGGAATCGTGGTATTCCCGGTAGTAAGTATCCAGCTCCGCTCTGCCGACAAGCTTCAAGAACCCCCGCACATACCGGTTTTCTGACATGCGATTCAGTTTCCTGAAAAAGGCCGCAATCCGATCCCCGAAGGCAAGTACCTCTTTTCTCGTGGGCAGTAATGTGAATGTCCACAACTGGCTGTTTGTACCGGATGGAGCAGTAATACCGATTTTCACGAGGTCTTCCAGAAGTGCACGGCTGACGGGACTGTCTAAATAATTGCGGCATGAGCGTCTCGATCCCATCAGCCTCACGAGCCTGACCGTGTCATAATCACCATGGGGAAGCCATGCATCGTCCCCGTGAAACGTGTTGAATAAGGAAGTCCCTGCATCGATTGCATTCACCCTCACCGCGTCAGCGGGACATACCGCAGCACAGTGCCCGCAGGACAAAGACGTTGTGCCGGTGACCATTGCCTTGTCATCCTGCATTGTGATCGTTCTGGACGGGCAGACTCTCACGCATAAACCGCATCCGATACATTTCTCTCTGTCTATCACCGTCGTCACAGTACGCTCCATTTTGGCCTCCTCAAAGGACCGGAAGATACTGATTGCATCAGAACTTGACCTGCGGGGTGGATTTCGCCGCGGCGGGTGCCTCAAAAAACGTGGCACTTTGAAAATTGAAGATCCCCGCCAGTAAATTCGCGGGGAAGCTTCTGATGGCGATATTATATGCCTGCACCGATTCGTTATAACGTCTCCTCTCAACGGCTATCCGGTTTTCCGTTCCCGCAAGTTCGTCCTGGAGACGAAGAAAATTCTGGTTGGATTTGAGGTCGGGATACCTTTCCACTACAACCAGGAGCCGGCTCAGGGCACCGGACAATTCGTTATTGGCACTTATCTTGTCCGGTACGCTCACAGCGCCACCGACCCGGGCCCTCGCGTTCGTCACCTCGACCAAGACGTCCCTCTCCTGCTTGGTGTAGCCCTTGACCGTCTCGACTAAATTCGGGATCAGGTCATACCTCCTCTGGAGCTGGTTTTCCACCTGGGCCCAGGCGCTTTTCACTCCTTCATCCAGGGATACGAAAGTGTTATAGGTGCCCTTGAAAAAGTAATAAAGAGAAGTGGAAACCACAAGAAAAATCACCACGGCAATAATGAGATTTCTCTTTCCGCTTGTCATTGCTCTACCTCCTCATAGACGTCACATGGTTGTATAATACAATTGCCGGATTAAAAGACCGGTAAAATGCGTCTAAACTCTCATGCCATCGACAATCTTGGACAGTCTCGCTGCCTCCCTCAAATAAGCCTTGCACACACCCAGTATTTCCGATGCCGGAACACGGTCAATGCCTTCTTTGATATCCGCACATTTGAGAAAAATTTCCGCTTCAATGGGATACATTTCCGCAACCAACCTGATAACCTCTCTCCTGCCCCGGGGGACGGCAAGCCCTTTCAGGTGCAGGAGAGCTTTGAACAGAGACATAAAGGCAGTAAAAGAAACTTTTATTAATTCCCGCACCGGTCCCAATTTGCCGCCTGTATCCAGAAGGCCTGTCCTCAGGTGAAGTATCTTGCTTTTGAGTTCTCTCTCCACCTGCAACCTGAGGCTTCCCGGCTCGAACGCAAGACCTACCAGGACATCTTCACCATAGACGGGGATATGATCAAGTTGCATGGTGAAAAATTCAACGGGATACGCATCGATGGACGACGTGACATCTTCTTTCGTCATACACAGAGGGATCGCCACCCCCCGTTTCCGCCACCTCTTGACGAGGTCAAAGGCATTCTCCAGATTGCCTATCCCTCCCTCGGAGAGAACGACAAGAAAATTGAGATCCGACTTTCCCGGAATGTATTCGCCACTCGCCCCGCTCCCGTAGAGAATAAGAGAGATGAGATCTTCACCGAAAACTTTTTTATAGTCTTCGGTGATTTCCGGGAATATATCCGCCGGTTTCTTCGGCGCTCTGTTCATCTTTCACCCCCCTTTAAAATCCACGGCTCGCTCCGCCGCCGCCACTGAGACCACCACCAAAGCCACCGAACCCACCGCCCCCGAAGCCTCCGAATCCGCCACTTCTGCCGCTTCTGCTCAAGTCTATTAAGAATAGCCACGGGAGGATTTCTCTCCCCTGCCGCGCACCCAGGAGGAGTATCAACACCAGGAAAAGAACGATAAGATAAAGAAGATTCACCCCTTGTCCGGTCTTCTTTACTTTTTCACGCTCCACGGGAATACTGCCGGTGAGCTGCACATTTGCATCTCTCGCCACGACGGAAGCCACAGCGTGGGCAGCATTCATAAGTCCCTTTCCGTAGTTACCCTGCCTGAAATGGGGTATTGCGTACTTGTCAAGAATCTCTCCCACGAGCCCATCGGGAAGGATGCCTTCCACACCGTAGCCTGTCTCTATCCTGACCTTCCTCTCCCTCAGAGTGAGAAAAATAAGTACTCCCTTATCCTCACCCTTTCTGCCGATACCCCAGGTCTGGTACAAACGGTTTACATAGTCATTCACGTCGTTGTCCCCGATAGTCTGCACCGTCGCGATCACGATTGATGTTCTCGTTTTTTCGAGAACTTCCCGGGAAAGTTCCTCCATCCGCGCTTTATCATCGGGAGAAATTACCCGTGCAAAATCGTTGACCGCTCCTGCCGGCTTCGGAAACCTCTCAACAGCCTCCGGCGATGTGGTAATAGAAAGAACCAGAAGAATGCACAGCAATGCTGAAAGATACCTTCTTGATTGAAACATGCCTTTCTTTCCGATATCCTTCAAGTGATACAGAGAATCGTCTAATTGTCTCAGGATTCTTTATACAGGGAATTCTTGTGAATATAGTAGCGAACCGGATCGGGAACCAGGTACTTGATTGATTTTCCCTCCTTAACCCTTCGCCTGATGTCGCTGGAAGATATGTCCAGAAAGGTAACTCCCCTGAAGTAAATCACGTGGTCCGTTGGCCCCCTGAAACCCTTCACGCCGTCATCAAAGGTAAATCTGGCGGCAAAATCGCCCGGCAGTATGCTTCCCAATCCTCTGTCAACGTACCCGGGCCTTGTCATCACGACAAAATTACATAACAGAAGCAGGCGCTGCCAGTCTTTCCAGGTGTGTATGGCGTGGAATGCATCCTGCCCGAGGACGAAGTACAGCTCAAGGTTCTCCATGTATTTTTTCAGGATATAATCAACCGTTTCCACAGAATATGACTTGTTTTCCCGTCGGTTTTCCACATCGGAGAAAGAAAAGATCGGATTCCCTTCAATAGCCGACATGATCATCTGTTCGCGATGATAGAAAGACGTGATATCAGCCTCTATCTTATGGGGAGGTCTTGAAGCGGGAATAAAGATAATTCTGTTCAGATCAAAGATTTCAAGTACTTCCTCGGCACACCTCAGGTGACCGATATGTATCGGATCAAAGGTGCCCCCAAACAATCCCCATTTCATGTTCTCACCTGTCCGTTCCCATAAATGATAAATTTAGTCGTCGTCAGCTCTTCCAATCCCATGGGACCGAAGGCGTGCAGTTTCGTGGTGCTTATTCCGATTTCCGCACCGAGGCCTAACTGAAACCCGTCACTGAACCGTGTCGATGCATTCACCAGCACCGTGGAGGAGTTTACCTCATTGAGAAACTTCTGGGCATTTCTGTAGTCGGTGGTGATAATTGATTCCGTGTGAAGGGAGCCATACTGTTCAATGTGAGCAATCGCCTCGCCAATATCATTCACCACGCGCACCGACAAGATAAGATCAAGGTATTCCTCGTACCAATCACTTTCCTCTGCGTTTTCGATATGCGGGAGAATCGCTTTCGTCCTTTCACACCCCTTCAGGATCACACCGGCATCCTGGAGTTTGTGTGCCACAAAAGGAAGAAATTGCCCCGCAATATCACGATGCACCAGGAGGGTTTCCATGGCATTGCAAACCCCGGGTCTCTGGGTCTTCGCATTCATGCAGATGTTTACCGCCATGTCACGCTCGGCACTCGCATCCACAAATACGTGACAGACCCCTTTATAATGCTTGATCACGGGAATTTTCGACTCGCTCACCACAGCCCTGATCAGGTCCTCTCCCCCCCTGGGAATAATGAGATCTATGTACTCCTCAAGCTGCAGCATCTCACGGACTGCGCTCCTGTCCGTCGTGGGAATGAGCTGGATGGCTTCCTCGGAAACAGCACACTCCCGTAACGCAGCCTGGAGTATCCTCACGATAGCGAGATTCGAGTTGATTGCCTCAGACCCCCCGCGGAGAATAGTTGCGTTTCCGGATTTAAGGCACAGCGCCGCGGCGTCGACAGTCACATTCGGACGGGACTCGTAAATGATACCGATAACTCCCAGCGGAATTCTCATTCTCCCGACAAGAAGACCGTTCGGTCTCCTCCACATGGAGGTTACCTTTCCCACCGGATCGGGAAGTGCGGCAACTTCTCTTAACCCCTGCGCCATATCCTCGATCGTGCTTTTCTTCAGGGTGAGCCTGTCGATCATCGCCGCGGAGAGTCCTGCTCTTTTTGCAGCATCGACATCCTTGGCGTTTTCCTCAATGAGGGAATCCATTTCTCTTACGATCTTCCCCGCCATCCCCTGGAGCACTCTGTTCTTCACATCTGACGACAGGCGGGCGAGAGAATTGGCAGCTCTTTTTGCGTGTTTTGCGATTGCAATCACCTGAGACCTGATATTCATACGCTTTTTTTTCAGAAAAATTATTTCTCTCTTACATTAGACATTGACAAAACCGGCCGCGTATAGGTATGAACCGCGCAAGCCGGGTTACTTTACCGAACGTCCGGGGAGGTGTCAAGTTCATTTCTGGCAAATGTCCGGCATGGACGTGAGAGCTCCACACGGTCATACCTCTCACATCAGGAATCTATGACAACCGAAAGCATTCACATCAGAGCGGGTAATCGAGCCTATGAAATCATCAGGGACGGAGGGTTTGACTTCGACCGCGTGACGGCCTATTTTGCACCGGCAACGGGACCCCGCTGGCTGGCAGCCACCGGCTTCGATCTTGCCTTGCTCACAAACGACCTCCTCGGTCGTGCCAAACCGGTTCTTCTTGTGGGGGCATCGGCGGGGGCATGGAGGTTAGCCGCATGGTTGCAACCCGAGGCGGAAAAGAGCTACCGGACTCTCATTGAAAAATACATCTCAATCTCTTACAAAAGAAACGATACTCCATCTACCGTACTTGATTCCCTGAAGGCTATCACAAATGCCTATATTGAAGATGATGCACTTCCTTTTGCTCTGGCAAATAAAAAGTATCGTTTCGCAGTTATTACCGCCCGGACAAGACACCTCCTCGCTTCCGAAATAGCGTTGATCCAGCGTATCGGCCTCTGGATATGCTTTCTCTCCAACGCAATAAGCAGGACCTACATCCACGACTTTGCCGAACGGGTGGTATTTTATAACGGAGCGAAGCCTCCTCACTTCTGTTTGCGCCCTGAGTACCGCGGAAAGTTTATACCTCTGAGCAATGTCAATTTTAAACATGCCATCATGGCTTCCGGCGCCATTCCGCTGGTTGTCGCGGGCATCAGAGATATATACGGCGCTCCCGTGGGGGTGTATCGAGATGGAGGCCTGATTGACTACCATCTGACCCACAACTATGCCTCATCGAGTGAAGATATTGTGCTTTTCTTCAACCATCAGAAACGAATCATACCCGGCTGGCTGGACAAGAAACTTTCCTACCGTCATCCCCAGGCCAGCGTTCTGGATAATGTCCTGATGATCTATCCTTCAGATACCTTTGTTGCGGGACTCCCGGGCGGAAAAGTACCTGACCGGGATGATATCACCACTTTCATCGACGATGAGTCTACCCGCATCAAAAACTGGTGGCGGACAGTTGAGTGCGTGAAACCTTTAGGGGAAAAATTTATCGAACTGGTTGAGAGCACACAACTCAGGAACGTCGTGGAAAAACTGGAAATACACTGAGGCGAGAAAGAAAGTGAACGACGACACCCGCAGGCTGCGAAAAGTGCGTCGTCTGAAAAGCATGCTGAAGAGCTGCCGTCTGTGTCCCCGAAAGTGCTCTGTCGACATAACGGAGGGG